>CAZFSX010000020.1:8247-17198 GCA_964522115.1 uncultured Pseudobdellovibrionaceae bacterium
GAGTTTGCCAGAGAGGTCAGTGCGCGGTGGCAGCCATCAAAAAGACAGGACCTTCTTGCTTCGATAGCCAAAACAAAATATCTTTTGCTTGCAGATTTTCATGCTATTCATCAATCCCAAAAAAGTCATCTTCGTCTATTGAAGCAAATACCTCAAAAAAAAAATTTCGTTTTGTTTTTGGAATGTTTTGATCATAAAGACCAAGCCGTCCTAAATCGATGGGCTCAAGGAAAAATCAGCGATCGTGAATTTTTAAAAACTGTGGATTGGCACCAACGATGGGGCTTTCCATGGGAAAATTACCGTCCGTTGTTAAAATGGTGTCAGCGACACCAGATTCCAATGATCGCAATCAATGACAGTCAGTTGGAAGATCTAAGAAAACGCGATATTTTGGCAGCCAATTTGATTGCTGAATATAGAAAAAAAGAAAGTGAAAAACTGTTTGTTATTGTTGACGGAGATATGCATTTAGCAAAAAAACATTTGCCTTCGGAACTAGAAAAGAAATTGGGTGCAGATTTTGAAAATCAAAACGTTCGAGTCTTTCAAAATATTGATGATATCTATTTTCAAATGATCAGACAGGGGATTGAAAACCATGTTGATGTGATCAAGTTTCAGAAGAACGTCTACTCTCTTCAGAGTGTTCCTCCCTGGGTGAAGTGGCATAATTATTTAATGTTTTTAGAAAAAAAATATGATCCCCAATTTGAAGATGGGGAAGATGGAATTGACTACTCGGATCATGTTCATCAATTTGTTAAAATCTTGGCCCATGATTTGGAAATTCAAAATATTCCCGAATCCTACTCGATTTACACCATGGATGAAGATGAACTTTGGGGGCGTTTGGAATCCTTGGATTCTCAAGAACAAAAAAAGTGGTTCGAGGCGATGATTCAAGAAGGGGAAAGCTTCTACTTACCAGAGCAACAATGGGGATACTTAGCTCAAACCAGTGTGAATCATGCGGCCAGTTTGGCCATGCTGATTTTGTATGCCGATTGGAGTGGGTGGAAAAAATGGCCCATGAAAATGCCTCAAGATTTCATTGCATTAATTTGGGTGGAAACGATCGGATATCTTGGTTCAAAATTTATTAATCATAAACGCAAAACAGATACATTGGCGGATGTGAAGGCAAGTTTTTTAGCTCAAGAAACTCAGGATCAAGGACGCGAAGCTTTCAAGCTGACATTAAGTCAAAAGATGAAAGAATTTATGTTTTTGCAAAGTGGGAAAAGATCCAAAGACTCCTTTCGACCTCGACGAAAGCAGAGTTATCGTCAATCGGCACGATTGTTGGGTGGCATGTTGGGAGAAAAACTTTATCATGGGTATCATAAGAATCTATTGAGTCTTGAAAATTTAAAAAGGCTTTTAAAAAAGAATGTGCAGATGGAAAAATTTGAAGAGTATTATTTTGAATCCATCGAATGGATTGATTCTTTGCCCGAGCCTTTTCGTAGTAAAAAAGAGAAGCTTTAGTAGGATAAGCAATGAGTGCAACTTGGTATTACGGTTTAGATTCAAAAGTGCATGGACCTGTGGATAGTCACAGTTTGCAAGTTCTTTTTCAGAATGGGACTTTAAAAAAAACCGATCTGCTTTTGAAAGATGGGGAATCTGATTGGAGATCGGCTCAGGAATGGCCCGAACTGCAACCGTTTTTTCAACAAAGAGAAAGTTTAGTGCAAACTTCCGTGCCTCTCCCGCAGTTCAATGAAAAGTGGGATTCAAATTCCTACGTTGTCTTGTATTCCAAATTAGGAAGTTCCAAGTTAACACAGGACGGTCCTTTTTCTCTCGAGGAAGTGAAGAAAATGCTTCAAGAGAAGACCTTGTCGGTGGACGATAAAATTTGGCAAAAGCACTTTACAGATTGGAAGTCGATTGCTGAATTGCCAGAGTTTGATATTTACCATTGGAAGCTGGATAGTCAGCGTCAGGAAAAGTTAGCCTCTGTTGTTGAATACGAAAAGCCTATTGAAAAACCAACACCAGCACAGGATGATTTTTTAGCTCGTTTGGATCGATGGGAGGCCGATTTAGAGCCTCAATCTCAGGTCAGTTTTAAAATGCCGCAAGAAAAAAACGAAGAAGACTTTCTTGGTGAAGCAGCCTTCGCTCTGTCTTCGTCTGAAAATTTACCCAAAGAATCAGTACCCGCGGATGCGAACGCAAAAGGATTATTTGTCAGGCATGGTGTTCTGACCGTGGTCAGTTTATTAGGTTTGAGTGCGGCAGGTTTTTTTGCTTTTCAACAATATCAAGAGTTGCAGAAAAAAGCAGAGTTGTTGGCAACACCGAAGCCAATGAAAAATAAGCAGGTCCCTGTTCCGAATGACTCCACCTTGTCCGTGGATGCTTCGCCGAATCCGATGGCCCCACCATCGCCGTCGGTGTCAGCGGGAGAGTCGCAAGTCAAGTCACCTTCATTGAATTCTGATTCGGAAACGCACAATACATCTTTGAATGTTTCCGTTTCCAGTCCTTCTTCGACTCAAAATCCTTCTCAAGCCGCTTCGGAAAGTTCTATGCCCATACAGAAGGACCCAAAGCTTGTGGCAACAAGTCCATCTACAGCAAAAGTCGAAGAATCCGTGGCATTGAAATCAGTTCAGAAAAACTTGCCTATAAAATTGAAAATGGAAACGAAAAAAAACTACAAAGAAGTTTGGATCCACTTTCAAAATCTTCCAAGTAAAACAGACAAGATTTTTTACACTCTGAAAGGAAAGGAAAGGTCACTGGCCTTTCTTGGAGGGTTTCGAAAAAAAGGTTCTGACAAAGTAAAAACGACAGAGCATTTTTCTTTGCAGTTTTCATCTTTACCCTTGGGGAAATATACTTTGATTTACCATGGATCCGAAGTTCCCGAATCAGAATTTCAAATGGATGTAGGTAGTGAATCCAAATTGTGGAAACAGTCCATGGTGAAGTTATCGGCGCAGAAAAATAAGGCTCGAAATCAAGAAAGCTTATTGTTAAAAGAAAAAATCCAGCAGCATCTGCTTTGGGTTAAGACCATGCGAGGTCTTCTTAAAACCAAAAAATCGAAGCTTGCTGCTGGGAAATCATCATTACAAAATTTGCGGCAAGGTCCTTTAATTCAAGTCGAAAAAAGCGTTTCAACACTTTATTTGGATGATCTTTGGATGCAGCTGGATGAAATCTCAAAAGATCTTGAGGATCTTTTGGATGGAGACGATTTGTCCCAAAACAATCTTCAAGAGGTCCAGAAAGAATTGCTGTCCATGCTCAAAAAGTTAAAATAAGAAAAAAAAATTTGCTTTCGTTTGGTTTTCAATTAGCTTAGAAAAAAACCAAACAAAGGAGTTTTTATGAAAAATCCATCACGTCGTGAATTTTTTAAAAAAGCAGCAGGGCTTGCAGGTGCAGTTGTTGTTGCTCCAACAGTTTTGAACAGCCTTTTTTCTTCGACAGCTCAAGCTGCTGCGGGTTGCGATGCTATGCCTTTGGCAGAGCCAGGAAAAGATATGGCAGCATCTGTGAATTACGTTCACAAAGTTGCTGATGTGAAAGATGCAAAAGCAAAAGTAGATCGCCAAGGCGTTGCATGGGGCAAGCAAACTTGTGCAAACTGTGGTCTTTACAATAAAAAATGTGGAGCTGGTGCTGACGAAAAAGGTACTTGCGCTATTTTTGCAGGTAAAGTTGTGATGGGTGCTGGATGGTGCACATCTTGGAATAAAAAGGCCTAATTCTATCGTCTTTTCAGTTCTATATTAAAAAAAAACCACTTGAAGCTTTTCAAGTGGTTTTTTTATATCATCCATCTAAACCTGGGGGATTTAAATCAAAAATTTTCAAGTCCTTTTAAGGTCCATTCTGGAAAAGGAACCGTGCTTTCTGTTGTTCTTAGGCGTTGATAGAAGACAAAATTGCGTAGGACCAATTTGACGTAGGATTTGGTTTCTTCGTAAGGAATGTCTTCGATGAACATCAAAGGGTCGCCTTTCCAGCGCGTTTTTAACCATTGATTGATGGCTCGGTCATTGGCATTGTAGCCAGCCACAGTTAAAATGAACTGTCCTTTGTACTTATCTCGTAGTTTTTTTAGCAAGGCTGATCCTAAGGTGATATTTATTGTTGGATCGTAAAGCTCCTCAAAGTGTTGAATACTTATCCCCGTCAGTGGCTTCAGGTTTTCCACTCCTTGTGGCATCATTTGCATCAACCCAAGAGCATCGACAGGACTTCGTGCATTGGGATTGAAAGAGGATTCTTGGCGAATGATCGAAAAAATAAGTTCTGGCGGAACTTGAAAGCGTTCCCCTTGGCTGATTGCAATCTCAGAAAACTTCAATGGAAAAAGGAGCTCAGGAGAGCTATCTAAGACTTCTGACTTGCTGGACGTATCCAGCGCAGCGACGAGACCAAATAGAGGTTGATAAAGACCAGCAATCGCGTACTCCTTCAGCAGGGGCAATGCTTCTTTTGGTTTGGCTCCACGATCCCGAAGTTTTTGATATTCCAAAGACAGAAGACTTTTTAAAGACTCCATTTCTCCAACAAAAGAAAGATCGTGCATCAGATTCGTTAGAGTTTCTGGCAGGGCTGGAATATTTTCGAATGGAGGTCGCGATCGCAGAGCAGGAATGGGTGTCTGAGTTTCACGATAGGCAAGAAGACCGTAGTACCCCATTGGGTCATTTTGTTGAACCCATTCAAAGGCGCTCTGAGCTTCCACATTTTTTTTATCCAAAAGTAGGGATTTGCCTTGCCAGTAGCGTGCTTTCGCTCGTTCCGAAGCGTCTTTGCTGGAATCAAACTGAGCTTGGTAGATTTCAGCGGCACGATCATAATGTTGAAGTTGGTAATGATCCCAAGCCATAAAGAATCGAATTTTGTCCCGAAGAATCTCTTGATTACCCACTTTGCCAAGAGCCAATTCGTAGTTCTGTATTGCTTCGGGATAATTTGTTTCTTCTTCTTTGATTCGTCCTAGTAAAAAGTGAATATCAGCTGCATTCGCTAGAGAGGGGTAGGTGGCTAAAAAACGGCGAAGAATTTCTTCTGCCTTTGGACGATCTCCTTCAGTCCAAACAGCACGAGCCCAAACAGTGTAGGCTTCATGCGTTTGAGCCGTGGAAAGTTTATTTTTGCTACAGAAGATGGAAAGTTTTTCCGCTGCTTGAATCAAGTCCTTTTTTTTCAACTCCACTTTGTAGGATTGACGAATACCTTTTAGAGCCAAATAGATTTCCTCAGGCCCTTGGGCTTCGTTTTGAAATTTCTTAAAATAGAGGCGAGCTCGTTCAAAGTCTCTGGCGGAAAGAAAGTCATTGGCCACTGCCAAATAATCTTTTTTTGTGGGACTTGTTAAGTATCTTGGAGCTATTTGAGATTTAAGTTCATTCAAAGCTTGGACCCAGGCGTCTCTTTGATCTGATTTGGATTTCATGATTTGCATATCCAAAACGAAGATTTTATCGCTGTTTTTTTCTTGTCGTAAAATCTTTTCTTTTAAGGCTTCTAAATACAAGGGTAAATCTTGCTGGCCATAACTTTGCCTGACGCGTGCTTCATTCCAAAGAGGTCTGTACCAAGGTTGAAAGGGTAAGGATGTTTCCAAGGGTTTTTCACAAGCTAAATACGCTTGCAGAAAGGCCATTTCTTTTAGACTGAAATCTTCATCTGTTGCCAGACTTGCAAACAGAGAACAGGCCTGGGCTTTGTTCTCTGTTTTGATTTGATTTGCTTTTTTATAAGACATCAACTTTTGCTGGTTCTGGCGAGTGAAAAAACTGCTGGATCTTGCAAGAGTCGAACAGCTGACTAAAATCAAGGGCCAAAGAACAAAGGACTTTTGCAAAAAAGCCCTACATGTTTTCATCATGAAAATCCCCCCGTTTGGAAAAATTAAACTTCTGACTGCAAACGAAGGATTCGTTCTTCCAAAGAAGGATGGGTTGAAAACAAAGCCAAAATGCCAGATGGTTTTCCTGAAATTTTCAGTGTGGCAAGTCCTTTGTTTTCATCATCAATGCCTTCAACATGAGATTGCAGTCGCTGTAGGGCGTGAATCATTTTTGATTTTCCAGCAAATTGAGCTCCTCCGGCATCGGCACGAAATTCTCTTTGGCGAGAAAAATAAAAAACGATAATCGACCCCAAAACTCCAAAAAGAATATCTAAAACAAATACGGCCAGGAACTGCACCCAGTGACGATTTCTTTCTTCAACTTGGCTGGCTAAAATACGGCCAATCACACGAGCAAAAAACATCACAAAAGCATTCACAACACCTTGAATCAGAGTCATCGTCACCATATCTCCATTGGCGATATGTGCAATTTCGTGACCAAGGACGCCTTCAACTTCTTCGTCGGTCATACGATCTAATAAGCCTGTTGAAACTGCGACCAAAGAATTTGATCGTGATGGACCCGTGGCAAATGCATTGACCTCGGTAGATTCGTAAATACCGACTTCAGGCATTTCGGGCAATCCCGCATTGCGAGCAAGTCGGTGCACGGTTTGAATCAAGTTGGCATAGGGACCAGAGATCACGACATTGGGATCTAAAATCTGAAGTCCCATTGTCCATTTGGCCATGACTTTGGAAAGCATCAAAGAAATAAAGGCTCCTCCCATACCCCAGGCAAGGCATGTGATCATCAGACCAGTCCATTGAGCACCATGGACGGGAATTCCCAAAAAATGTTCAACAGCCCAGAGGACCAGGTTGATGGATACCATGATCAGCAAATTGGTAGCTAAAAAAAGAAGAACACGTTTAAACATGGAAAAACTCCTTTATAAAAAGTTTCAAAAAAATATCATACTTTCACAGGGGCGTCCAGAGACAGTGTGTGAGCTTGGTAGTCAAAAGAAAGGGCTTGTTCTTTCAAGCTGACGTAGACGCGCCCCCCTTTGGTCAATCGGCCAAACAAGAGTTCATCAACCATCGGCTTCTTGATAAGATCATCAATGGCGCGCGCCATGGGGCGAGCTCCATACACTTTATCGTAACCACGCTTCATCAAAAATTTGCGAGCCTCGTCATCCAACTCAAGAAAAACATTTTTCTTTTGCAGTTGTCGCTGGACCTCTTCCACAAACTTGCCAACAATCTGCAGTAAAATATTTTCGCTTAAATCTTTAAAATGAACAATGGCATCCAAGCGATTGATAAATTCAGGAGCAAAAGTTTTTTTAATTGCTTCGTTGGCCGTGTGGCGCGACGAAATGTCGACAAATCCAATGCTTCCTTTGGCAACATCTGCCGCACCAGCGTTGCTGGTCATCACTAGGATAACATTTCTAAAATCGGTGGTGCGTCCATTGGAATCCGTCAGTCTTCCAGCATCCATCACTTGCAAAAGAATTGCATAGATGTCGGGGTGAGCCTTTTCAATTTCATCTAAAAGAACGACAGCGTAAGGATTTTTGTGAACAGCTTCGGTCAGTTGTCCACCTTCCTCATATCCAACATATCCAGGAGGCGCGCCAATCAAACGTGCTAAACTATGTTTTTCAAGATACTCGCTCATATCAAAGCGCAAAAAGGGAATTCCCATTTGCAGAGCCAACTGCTTGCAAACCTCTGTTTTGCCGACACCGGTAGGGCCCGCAAAAAGATAACTTCCAATGGGTTTGTTGTCACGACCCAATCCGCTTTTGGAAAGTTTGATGGCAGCCACAAGCTGTTCAATGGCTTCGTCCTGTCCATAAATCAAAGCTTTTAGCTTCATATCTAAATGCTTCAATTGCTGAACTTCATTGCTGGCAATATTCGCCATTGGAATTTGTGTCATATGAGCAATAACGGCTTCGATGTGTTCGATATCCAGAACTCGTGATTGATCAGGATGCAGGCGTGCGTAGCTGCCTGCCTCGTCGATCAGGTCAATGGCCTTGTCAGGTAAAAGTTTTCCATGAATGTATTTGCTGGAAAGTTCCACGGCAGCTTGAATGGCTGCATCAGTAAATTCGACTTGATGAAATTTTTCAAACTGAGGCTTCAGGCCTTTCAATATTTCAATGGCTTCAGGAACTGTGGGTTCTAGGATATCAATTTTTTGGAAACGTCGATGAAGCGCACGATCTTTTTCAAAGTGTTGCCTGTACTCTTGATGGGTGGTGCTACCAATGCAGCTGATATCGCCATTGGCTAGAGCAGGTTTTAAAAGGTTTGCGGCATCCATACTTCCGCCTGAAGTGGCACCAGCGCCAACCAAGGTATGAATTTCATCAATGAATAAAATGATATTTTTTCGAAGAGAAATCTCTTTTAAAATAGCTTTCAGTCTGGATTCGAAGTCTCCTCGGTATTTGGTGCCAGCTAAAAGTGTTCCCACATCCATCGAGTAGATAACTTTGTTCTGTAAAAGATCAGGAACCTGACCTTCCACAATTTTTAAAGCAAGACCTTCTGCCACCGCTGTTTTTCCAACACCAGGTTCACCAATCAGAAGGGGGTTGTTTTTTGTTCGTCGACACAGAACTTGCATGATGCGGGAAAGGACATCCTGCCGGCCCACCAAGGGATCCACCTTGCCAAGCTTTGCTTTTTCATTCAGGTTTGTGCAAAAACTATCCAAAGGATTGCGTTTTTCCTCCTTGGATGAATCCTTTGGAAAACCATCGACATCTTTGTCTTCGGATTCCGCCTGTCCTAAAAAAGAAGTAGACAGTTCATCTTTTGCAATGCCGTGGGAAATGTAATTGATCACATCAAACTGTTCGACACCTTCATTGCGCAAGCAGTGAACAGCAAAGCTTTCTTGTTCATAAAAAAATGCGACCAGTAAGTGGCCTTCGGTGATTTCTTTACGTCCTGCTGATTGAACTTGCAAAGCGGCTCTTTGAAGAAGTCGATGAACGGCCAAGGTGAGTTCGGGCTGCCAAGATTCATAGCCTCCGTATTCTTTGATCAGTTCATCACTGAGTGGGGCTGCGTGTTTTTTAATAAGATCACG
>CAZFSX010000021.1:0-17096 GCA_964522115.1 uncultured Pseudobdellovibrionaceae bacterium
AAAAAAAGTGTTTTCTAAATCATGGAATAAAACATTTTTGCCATATCCTTTTTCTAAAATTCATATCGTTTGGGATGGTCCACTTCTTGTTGATCAAAATCAGGATCCTCGTCAGATGGAACTGGCAAAAAGTCTTGAATCAGGACTTCATCGCTGCCATGAAAGAGCCAAACCCCTAGACCCGTCGCAACAATAAAAATTGCAGTTCCAAATACAGGATGTTAGCCTTGA
Organism: uncultured Pseudobdellovibrionaceae bacterium; assembly: GCA_964522115.1. Taxonomy (GTDB): domain Bacteria; phylum Bdellovibrionota; class Bdellovibrionia; order Bdellovibrionales; family Bdellovibrionaceae; genus CAZFSX01. The sequence continues at coordinate 232 of CAZFSX010000021.1, forward strand.
ACAAGGAAAATGATTTTCCTTTTAAGGACAAAAACAAGGAACGTAAAATGGCAACAAAGAAGCTTCATCTTTTGCTCGTAGTTTTTTCTTTTCTCTTCACTTTTGGATCCATGGCCGAAGACGAAAAAATCGTCGCAGTCATTGGAAAAAAAACCTTAAGCCTGGAAGAATTCAACCGTCGCTTCAACGAGGTCAAATCTCAGGCGTTGAATCCTCCAACTAAGTTGCAATTTTTAGAAGACATCGTTCGTTATAAAATGGGGCTTCAAGAGGCTGAAAAGCGTGGGATGGACAAAGACCCCCTTGTGAAAGAACGCATGGAACAGGAGCTTTACAAGGCTTTGCTTGAAAAAGAACTTTCTGCAAAAATCCAAAAGGCAGAAATCAAAGATAGTGACATGAAGGAATACTACAAAAAAAACCCTGAAATCAAAAGTAGTCACATTTTGATTGAAATTAAAACAGGGGCAACACCTCAACAAAGAGAAGAGGGCAAAAAGAGGGCTCAAGAAATTTACAAAGAAGTGAAAGAAAGCAAACGTCCATTTGATGAGCTTGTGAAGCTTTACACTGATGATTCCGTGACAAAACAAAATGGTGGGGACGTAGGATGGCAAAGCCGAGTGACTCTTTTCCCAACTTATTATGATGCAATCCTTTCTATGAAAGATGGAGAAGTAAAGGGTCTCATAGAAACCCCCTTTGGGTTTCATATTGTGAAAGTTACTGGACGTCGCGCCTATGAGAATGCTAATAAACAAGCATTAAGGATGGCGGTTTTTGATGAAAAACGTCGGGCAGCTTTCAATGAGTATTTTGAAAAACTCAAAAAAGATTATCCGGTGAAGTTAAACACAAAACTGATTGAATAAAGATGATGAGAAGATCTTTTCCAAAAAGCCCCGCCGAAGCGGGGCTTTTTTTATTTTTAGCGATGTTTTTTTTGGGGGGTTGTTTTTTTCGATCAAATAACCCCGCCCAAAAGCCCGTGGTTCAGGTGAACAAAGATTACATTCTTGTTGCCAAGGATTTTGCAGATCAACTCGCAAGACGACTTAAAGGCTTCGATGCTCTTGCTGCCAAAGATCCAAATAATATTCAAAGAGCCAAGGATGACATACTTCGTGATTTTATTCTAAAAAGTTTAATCAAGGATTTTGCATCTAAAAATAAACTTGCCGTTTCTTCGTCTGAAGTTGATGTTGAAATAAATAAAATCCGCAGCTCTTATCCAGATGATTTAACGTTTCGTCGTTTTTTGGCTGCGCAAAACCTTTCCTTTATTGAGTGGAGAGAAGAAGTCGAATCGGTTCTTTTACAGCGTAAAGTTTTTAAATTGATCGGGGAAAAAATTCCATCCCCAACATCCACTGAAATGGAATCCTACTATAATCAAAACAAAGATCTTTTTAAGCGCAAGGAGCGCATTCTCTTGCGACAAATAGTCATTGATGATGAAGCTCGAGCAAATCTTCTTAAAGACGAATTAAAAAAGAAAGATTTTGCCGAACTTGCTAAAAAGTTTTCAGTCGCTCCTGAGGCCAAAAAGGGTGGTTTGGTTGGCTGGGTAGAAAAAGGTTCTGTGGATACTTTTGATAAAGCTTTCCTTTTGCCTGTGGGTGGAATCAGTCAGGTTCTTGAAAGTCCATATGGGTACCATATTTTTAAGGTTGAAAAAAAAGAAGCCGCCAGCCATGCTTCCTATGAAGAGGTTAAAGAATTTCTTCGCCAGTCCGTTCTTGCAAAAAAAGAACAAGCTGAGTTTGCAAACTGGTTAGACAAACAGATTCGCTCAAGCAATGTTTTAAAAAATGTGGAGCTAATCAAAGCTATGGATGTGGAAACTCGAGGGGGTTTAAAGTGAAATTTCGATCGATGATCATTGCGCTTCTTGCTGTCGCATCAACAACATCCATGGCAAAGCTTGTGGATGGAACTGTTGGTTATGTGAATAACGAAGCTATTCTAGAGTCCGACCTTATACACTTGAAGAACAATTCAGAAAAACCTGGTGCGGTTTTTGATCTTCTTCTTGGGGAATTTTCTGCCAACCAACTGAAAAGCGAACGAAAAGCTCAGATTGAATATTTGATCAACGAAAAAATCTTAGATTCCGAAGTGAAGCGACTGAGCTTAACAATCACTCAAGAAGCTGTGGAATCTGAACTTTCAGGTATAGCTTCTCAGCAAGGTGCAACAAAGGCTGAGTTTTTAGAACGCATCAAAGCACAAGGCATGATTGTTTCGGAATACCAAGCCTTTTTAAAAACTCAAATGGAACGCAACCGTCTGATTTCTCAAGAGGTGGTTTCTAAAATACAAGTCAGTGATGAAGAAATCATGTCGGCTTATCTACAGATTTATCCACAAAGAAAAGTGGGAACCTATGAATATTCCCTTGCACATGTTTTCTTTAGTCCCCGTAAGGGAGGATCAGACGCTGCCAAGCTTCGTGCAGAAGCAGTTTCAGCAAAACTAAAGGCTGGAGAAAGCTTTGAAACATTAGCAGAACAAAATAGTGAAGATCCAAACTTTTCCGCAGGTGGCCTTCTTGGAACATTCAAGTCTGGTGAGTTTCAAAAAGAAATGGAAGATGCTGTGAAGGATAAGATGGCTGGCGATTTCACAGAGATTGTTGCTTCACGAACAGGTTTTCATATTCTAAAAATCCTGACAAAGAAAATGTCCGTGGATTCCCATTATGAAAAAGAAAAAGACAAGATTGCTTTGTCTTTGAAAGAAAAAGCTTATAAGCGTTTTTTCTTGTCTTGGCTTAAACAACGCAAGGACGATGGCGTCGTTGTCATCAATCACCCTTAATAGACCTTTCTAAGGAGTCTTTATGCATGATTCAGTGATCTTTCGCGAGTATGACATTCGCGGCATTTTTGAAAAACAATTTGATACAGATTTTGCCTATCAGCTAGGCCGAGCCTACGTCCAATTTCAAAACCTGCGCTGTGGGAAGAAAAATCCAGTTGTTACTTTGGGCCATGATGCTCGATTGTCTTGTCCTGCAATCATACGATCCTTAGCAAAGGGCCTTCTTGAAAGCGGCGCTGATGTGATTCATCTGGGAATGGTGACAACACCCATCAGTTATTTTTCCACATTTGCTATGCCTTCTGTTGATGGTGCTATTATGGTCACAGGAAGTCATAATCCTCCGGACTATAATGGTTTTAAAATCTCTGTAGGAAAACAAACGATCTTTGGTGATGATATCCAGGAACTAGGAAGACTGATTCAAAAAAATGATTTTCCAGTCGGGCAGGGGAAGGAAAGTTCCTTTGATATTTTTCCTACTTATTTACAGCGATATAAAAAAGAATTTGGAACAATTAAAAATATTCCTGTTGTTTTGGATTGTGGAAATGGTGCTGCTGGCGTCGCTGCCAGAAGGCTTTTTGAAACTGTGGGATTGGCGCCTACGATTCTTTTTGAAAAACCAGATGGCACTTTTCCAAATCACCACCCAGATCCAACAGTAGAAAAAAATCTTGTTGATTTAAAAAATGCTGTTTTGAAAGAAAAGGCTGTTGTCGGCATAGGCTTTGATGGGGATTGTGATCGGATTGGCTTGGTTGATCACACAGGTCGAATGGTTTATGGCGATGAATTGATGGTCATCGTCAGCCGCAGTATTTTGGCCGAACAAAAGGGGGCAAAAATCATCGGTGATGTCAAATGTTCGGATCGCCTGTTTCAAGATATCCAAAAAAATGGTGGTCATCCTATCATGTGGAAAACGGGACACTCGTTGGTAAAAGAAAAAATCAAAGTTGAAAAAGCTCCTTTCGGTGGAGAAATGAGCGGACATATTTTCTTCGCTGATCGTAACTATGGTTATGACGATGCTTTGTATGCAGCTTTGCGTGTTGTCGAAATCATGGCAAAAACAGGAAAAACAATTCCTCAACTCTTGGAAGGGCTTCCAAATGCCTACAACACTCCAGAGTTGCGTGTTGATACAACAGAAGAAAAAAAAGTGTTGATTGTTGAAAAACTGAAGGAAGCCTTTGCTCAATCAACTCAAGATTATCAAGTGGACCTTACAGATGGATTGCGTGTCAGTTTTCATGATGGTTGGGCACTGGCCCGATCTTCCAATACTCAGCCGGTATTGGTTTTACGATATGAAGCTTCAACCCCAGAAGGAATGCAGCGGATTCAAAAATCTTTTGAAAAGGTTGTGAATCAGTATCTTTAAGAAAGGCCCGCAAGGGCTCTACTTCTTTAATCAATTTTAGACATAAAAAAAGCCGCTCATAAAGCGGCTTTTTATTTACTTGATTGGGAAAATCAAAATTAGATTTTACCTTGAACCAAGAACGCAATAACGAATGCGTAGATAACAAGTGACTCGATCAACGCAAGACCGATGATCATAGGAACGAAAATTTTAGGTTGAGAAGCTGGGTTACGAGCAATACCTTCCAATGCAGAAGCAGCTGTACGAGCTTGTCCAATAGCGCCACCAACTGCAGCCAAACCGATAGCCAAACCAGCAGCAACAGCCAAGACACCTTTATCGCTCATGCCACCAGCAGCAGCAACAGTGTGTGCAGCTTCTTGAGCAAAAGCAGAGTTCGCAGCCAAAACGGTTGCAACAGTAGCCAAAACTTGTTTGTTGATATTTTTCATTGATCTATTCTCCTTCTTAACAGGTCGTTTTTTGTCTTACTTCAATTCTGTTTCTTTGCTTAGTGATCGTGTGCTGTCGCCATCGCTACATAAACCATGGACAACAGTGTAAACACAAACGCTTGAACAAAACAGACGAATATACCTAGCACATAGAACGGAATTGGCAAGCCGATAGGCACCAAGTCCAAGAAAATCCCAACAACCGTGTGATCTCCCATCATAACATTCGCAAGACGCAAGCCTAAGCTGAATGGACGCACAAAATGGGAAATCAATTCAATCGGCAACATGATAGGTGCAATCCAAATCAATGGGCCAAGAAAATGCTTTAAGTAAGCAAGGCCATTTTCCTTCACACCTAAAAAGTTATAGGTGAGAAACATAAAAGCCCCCATCGCAAACGTTGTATTGATATTTTCAGTTGCTGGCACCATCCCAGGCAGAATACCGACAAGGTTGTTCACAAGAACAAACAAAAAGACAGAAGCGAACATCGGAATAAATTTACGCCCATGTTCACCAATCACCATATCACACAGTCCCTGAATGAACTCCGTCAGAACCTCAAAAATTCCTTTTAATGAAAATTTAGAGGCTGGAATAACGGCCTGATCTCCCGTCCCAAGGGCAGCTCGGGCCGCCAAGCTTGTAACAACTAACCCACCAGTCACAATAGCAGCTGTCGCTACATGTGAGTATTCATGACCAACACCAGGAATTAAAGATGTAAATGTAAAAGACATATTCCCTCTGTTTTTTTGTGCATTCAATCGACTTTTTATAGTGTCATTTATGCGTTCTAAGGCCATACAATGTCACGGAAAAAATCAATCCAGAAACACCTGCAACAAAAACAAGCATGTTTGTTTCTGGCTGCCTTACCAAATAATAAATGATGGCTCCAAAAATTGCGTACTTAAATACAATGATTATGACAGACAGGGCAATGAATTTTTTCTTGAAAATCCACCAGGCCACAAGACCGTGACTTAAAAAGTTCGCTAACCCAAAAAGCGCTCCTTCAACAAAAGACCAAAAGTGCTGCTTTGCGAAAAACAAAACTCCCGCAGATAAGAAAAGACTAACCAAAATGTGAGTTTGAATCATTCCGAAGAAGAGTCTTCGTTGTTCATTTTCTTGATCAGAAATACTAAGCGTGTCAACCATGAGAACAGACTTAAAACAATCAGCCCTGCCGTTGCAAGCCCTTTCCACTGATAGTGTTTATCAATCAAGTCTCCAAGATAAGCAGCCCCTAAAATCAATCCTAAAAGCTCTGCCGACATCCCTAGAAATAATATTCCTTTATTTGGTTTCATTATTTTCTAAGCCCCCTGGCTCCAGGTTGATTTTTCTGTCTTTCTTGAAGTCGTTTAATTCGAAGCTGAATATATTCGGGGAAAGCGTGCTTGTTTTTTATTGATTCTAAAATTTTGATCGCATTCCCATAGTCTTTCAACTCTTCATAGCAAACAGCCAGACTAAGACCAATATTGTCTTGATGCGCTTTTTCTGGATAAAGAGAAACAATCTCTCGAAACTGAGCCGCTGCGCTGTTTAGGTCTTTACGTGCTAAAAAAATGTTCCCTAGTAAAATTAATAGATCTAGTTTTTGTTCCGAGGAAATATTGTTTTTTAGTAGTTCTCGAACTTCGCTTTCTGACTGAAAAAAATTATTCAAATAAAAATAAGCTCGCGCAAGCTTAATTCTATACTCAACTTTGCGGCCCGCATCCAACTGCATACCCAGCAGACGATTGATCTCTAATATAGACAAAGAATAGTCCGTCAAATGATCGAAGTAGATTGCGGCTATTTTTTCCTGAGAATCGAGTCTTTCTTTTTGGTCTTCTGAAAATAAAATTAGGCTTTTATAAAACTTGGCCGCTTGCTGATAGTTCTTTGTTTCAAAATAACAAATCTTGGCCGCCTCGCGTGTGGCCTGAAGCCCAATTTTGTTTTTTGGGTCTTTTGCAATAAGCTGTTCATAAAGAACTAAGGCTTCGGAATATTCTTTGTTTGCTTGCTTTTCTGCTGCCTTCTGAAAGGAAAGCTCTTCTGAAGAAGAGCATCCTGTCAAAACTAAAAAACTAGTGAGCAACAATATTAGGATCTGCTGGTGTCTCTGTGTTTTCATCATCATTGATCAAAGCCAATCCCGTTACTTTTTCTTCTCTATCATCCAAATTGATGAGGCGCACGCCCTGAGTATTTCGACCGATCACTCGAACCTCGCTCATTTTCATTCGAATAACCTGCCCTTGATCCGTTGATAGAATAAGCTCGTGGCGATCGTTCACCATTTTTGTTCCAACAACATTTCCTACTTTATCCGTTGTTTTTGCGGTGATAATTCCAACTCCACCACGACCTTGACGTCGATATTCTTCAACATCAGATCGTTTCCCGTATCCTTTTTCCATAACAATCAAAATACTGTCTTTGGTGTCACGAGGAATAACTTCCATGCTGACGATTTCGTCCTGAGCACCCAATGTCATCGCCCGCACTCCGCGAGCAACGCGTCCCATAGAACGTACGTCTGATTCATCAAAACGAATCGACATCCCCTCACGAGTCGCAATAAAGACATCCGAATGTCCATCGCTGATTTTAGCATCCATCACACAATCATCAAGATCTGTCGTCAAAGCAATCAGGCCTGCGCTTCGTTCGTTCGAAAACGCTTGAAGCTCAGTCTTTTTAATCACGCCCTTTTTCGTCAACATGATAATAAATTTGTCATCAGCATATTCTTGGATAGGAAGAATGGCTGCTACTTTTTCCCCAGGAGCAAGTTGAATAACATTCGCAATTGCTTTTCCTTTTGAAGAACGGTTTCCTAGCGGCAACTTATACACACGCACCCAGTATAGTTTTCCTTTGTCGGTGAAGACAAGAAGGGTTGTTTTCGTTGTTGCAAAGAAAATATTCGTAACATAGTCCTCTTCTCGAGTCTCCATGCCTCGAATTCCTTTGCCTCCACGTTTTTGTGTGCGGTACTCATCCACAGATAAACGCTTGATGTATCCTGTGTTTGTCACAGTTACCACCATCGGCTCATCTGCAATCAGATCTTCATCTTCCAAATCACCGGCATCCCCCTCAAGTCGAGTTCGACGTGGATTAGAATATTTCTTTTTAATTTCTTCCAGTTCTGCAACGATGATTTTCAAAATTTCTTTCACATCAGCAAGAACCATTTTCAGCCAGCTGATTTCTTTTTGAAGTTCTGCTAGTTCATTTAAGATTTTTTCGCGCTCAAGACCTGTCAGTCTTTGCAGTCGCATTTCAAGAATGGCCTGTGCTTGCTTTTCTGAAAAAGCAAAGTTCTTCACAAGAGCTTCCTTCGCTGCGGAGCTTTCTTTTGAAGATTTGATTGTCTGAATAACAGCATCAATTTGATCTAAAGCCTTTTGCAAGCCTTCCAAGATATGAGCTCGCTCTTGAGCCTTGCGAAGATCAAACAAACATCGCTTCGTTACAACATCTCTACGGTGATCGATAAATGCTTGCAGCATTCCTTTTAAGTCGTAAGTGATCGGTTGGTTTTTCGCATCCAGCGCCAACATGATAATGCCATAGCTGACTTGCATTTGCGTGAATTTAAACAAACGATTCAGAATTACATTGGCTGATTCACCACGCTTACAAACAATCACAATGCGCATACCTTCGCGAGAAGACTCATCACGAATGTCGCTGATGCCTTCAATTTGTTTGTCACGAACAAGATCTGCAATGCTTTCTATCAGCTTTGCTTTATTCACCTGATAAGGAATTTCTGTCACAATGATCTCTTCATGATCTTTGACTTCAATAATTTCAGTCACAGCCTTTAGGGTGATAATTCCACGCCCTTTTTTGTAGGCACTGTGAATTCCCGCGGTTCCTGCGATCACGCCTGCAGAAGGAAAATCTGGTCCAGGAATTTTTTTCAACAGATCATCAATTGTCATTTCTGGGTTGTGAATCAAATCCACACAACCATCAATCACTTCTCCTAAGTTGTGAGGAGGAATATTCGTTGCCATCCCCACAGCAATTCCAGAGCTTCCATTCACAAGTAAATTTGGAAACTTACTTGGCAACACCAAGGGAATTTCCAACGAGTCGTCATAGTTTGGACCGAAGGGAATTGTTTCTTTATCAATGTCAGCAAGAAGCTCTTCCGCCAAACGGGTCATGCGTATTTCGGTGTAACGCATAGCTGCTGGGCTGTCTCCGTCGATAGAACCAAAGTTTCCTTGTCCATCCTCAAGAGGAAAGCGCAAAGAAAAATCCTGCGCCATACGCACCATCGTGTCATAAACAGCACTATCGCCATGAGGGTGATATTTACCGATCACATCCCCCACCACACGTGCTGATTTTTTGTAGGGCTTGTCGTGGGTATTCCCCATTTCGTGTTGAGCAAATAAAATACGACGATGTACTGGCTTCAAACCATCTCGCACATCAGGCAGAGCACGACCTACGATCACACTCATCGAGTATTGCAAGTACGCTTCGCGCATTTCTTTATTAATATCAACTAAGGCTATTCCCTTTTCTGCTTCTGTACTCATAATCTTTTTCCTTTAGACCTAAACATCCAGGCTACGAACCATCAATGCGTTGTCGTGAATAAATTTGCGACGAGGCTCTACAAGTTCTCCCATAAGAACACTGAAAGTTTCATCAGCGGCAATGGCATCATCCACAGTCACCTTTAACAACGTACGATTTTCTGGGTTCAATGTTGTATCCCACAATTGCTCTGGATTCATCTCTCCAAGACCCTTGTATCGTTGAATGTAGCTTCCTTTTTTCGCATTATCCATCGCCGCAACAAAGAAATCTTGATAGTTATCAAACTCATGGTCTTGATTATTTATCTGAACCTTCAAGGGCAATTTAGAAATCAACTGAATATTTTTCCATAAGTTTTGAAGTTCAACAAACTCAGGTGCGGTCAGTGTTTCAGTTGAAAACTCAGTCACCATTTGTTCCGCATAACGGCTGGTTTCCATTCGACACAACATGCGCCCCTGAACATTCACACATGAACCTTCAATATTCGTAATGCCAAGTTCTGGTTTTGTTTTCAAATATTCAGAAATATCTGCCAACAACTTTTGGCTTTGTTGTTCATTTTGCAAAACTGAAGCAAGATCTGTTACTTTGGAAATCAAATAATACAAAATATCAGGATGATATTTTTTGGATGAATTTTTCAAGACCGTCGCAAACTTCTGAATATTTAAAATCATTTTGCGTACATCTTCTTCTGGAACTGCAATTTGTGGGAATTTTAGATCTCGAACTCCCGCCTGCAACAGATGTTCCGTCAATGCATGATCGTCCTTCAAGTAAACTTCCAACTGACCTTTTTTAAGACGGTACAGTGGCGGTTGGGCGATATAAATATAGCCTTTATTTAAAACATCAGGCATTTGGCGATAGAAGAATGTCAGCAACAAAGTACGAATATGTGAACCATCCACATCAGCATCGGTCATGATAATGATTTTATGATACCGAATTTTATCGACACTGACATGATCTTTTCCAATCCCAGTTCCAAGAGCTGAAACCATCATTTTAATTTCTTCGTTGGAAAGCATCTTATCAAAACGCGCTTTTTCAACATTCAAAATTTTTCCTTTTAACGGCAAAACAGCTTGAGTTCGACGATCGCGCGCTTGTTTTGCAGAACCACCCGCAGAATCTCCCTCGACCAGGTACAATTCACACAAAGATGGATCTTTTTCTTGGCAGTCCGCCATTTTTCCCGGCAAAGAACCGCCATCCAATGCTGTTTTACGACGAGTTAATTCTCGAGCTTTTCTTGCCGCATCTCTTGCTCGAGCTGCCTCAACACACTTTCCGATAATTGTTTTTGAGGCTGTTGGATTACGATCCATCCAATCGGCAAGTTTTTCATTCACAAGGGATTCGACAATCCCTTTGACTTCGGTATTGCCAAGTTTTGTTTTTGTTTGCCCCTCAAACTGTGGTTCGCGAACCTTCACGCTGACAACAGCAGCAAGGCCTTCGCGAATATCTTCTCCTTCCAAATTTGTTTTTAAATCCTTCAACAAATTTTTCTGAGTTGCATAGGCATTTGTCGTACGAGTTAAAGCACCACGAAATCCAATCAGATGGCTTCCGCCTTCGATCGTGTTAATGTTGTTGCAATAACTGAAAATAGATTCTGAATAAGAATCATTCCACTGCATGGCAATTTCAACATCGACGTTTTCCTTTTCTCCCTTGAAATAAACCACTTCGTTGTGAAGAGATTTTTTAGATTGATTCATGTAAGCAACAAATTCAGCCAAACCTTGTGTGTACTGAAATTCAGATTTTTTTCCAGTTCGTTCATCTTTCAAGCTGATATAAAGTCCTGCGTTCAAAAACGCCAGTTCACGAAAACGATTTGCTAACGTTGAAAAATCGTAAGAAATACTTTCGTCTTTAAAAATTTCGCGATCTGGTTTGAATGTCGTTTTCGTCCCAGTACGGTCTGCAGCGCCAATATTTTCAAGTGATCCCTGAGGAGATCCCTTTTCATATTTTTGCAACCAGGTTACTCCGTCACGTTTGACTTCAACCTGACAGCGAGCCGAAAGAGCATTCACAACAGAGGCGCCCACTCCGTGCAATCCGCCTGAAACCTTGTATGTTCCGCCATCAAATTTTCCACCTGCATGAAGAACGGTCATAACAACTTCCAACGCAGATTTTCCGTTTTTATGAGTATCGACAGGGATTCCTCGTCCATCATCTTCTACGGTGATAGACTCATCCGCATTGATTGTTACATTGATATGTTTACAAAAACCCGCAAGGGCTTCATCGACGGAGTTGTCCACAATTTCATAAACAAGATGATGATAACCACGAACACCCGTATCCCCAATGTACATACCGGGACGTTTACGAACGGCTTCTAAGCCCTCCAGTACTTGAATAGAATCAGCACCATATTTTTTTTGAGGCTCTTGCTCGATAATTGGATTTTGTTCAGACACCCTAACCTCTTTCTTCGTATTCTTCGTTCACTTTACCTTGGTGAATATGCATGACTTTCATGGGAGCCTTTGTCCACGGTTTGGAAAAATGTAAATCCGTGGTGGTCATAAAAATTTGCGAATCCACTTCGTTTAAAAACGCCAAGAGCGCTTCTCTTTTGTTAGGATCAAGTTCGGATAAAACATCATCCAGCAGCAAAAGAGGGGCTTCTTGGTAAGCCCTCCTATGATACACAATTTGAGCCATTTTGAAAGATAATATCAATGCTCTTTGCTGCCCCTGCGAAGAAAAAAAACGAGAATCATTTCCGTCATATAAAAACTTGACATCATGCTTATGTGGACCCACTAAACTGCTTCCACGAGCCAGCTCTGCAGAATGTAATTCTTTTGCTCGTTTTTCGAGCAAAAAACGAATCTCTTGATGTGACATGTCGTTAGCGACTTGATCTGAAATCAGATATTCAATGCTCACGTCATTTTGATTTTTTGAAATCGAATTCATGGCATTTCTAAAATCTTCTCGAATGGCATGAATCGCTTTTAGTCTTGCTGTGGTTAAATCTGTGGATATATCCATGTAGCTAGGATGCAAACTGTGTAAAATATCCAACAGTTGTTTTGAAGAATCTTGATTTTCAGCATAATCCTTCAAAACTTTGTTGCGAGTTCGCAGTGTCTTCGAAAATTGGTCCAAAATTTTGCGATGGTTGCCGTCTAAAGTGATCAGCAGCTCATCAAGAAGGTCACGGCGTTGTTCAGAGGAATCTTTGATGACTGAAAGACTTTCTGGACTAAACAAGATTGTGGAAAACCCTGGGGCTAACTTGGAAAAACTCAGTGGTTTTTCATTGACGATCAGTTTTTTGCGATGAGCTGCAATTTGCAGATCAAAAAAATATTTTAACTTTCTTTGCTGAAGGATAGCTCGAACACTGGCTTGACTTTTATTTTTGTGGATAAAGTTGTTGGTTACCGAAGGACGAAATGACTTGTCATGAAAAAGTAGATGCAAAGATTCCAGAATATTGCTTTTCCCCTGACCGTTATCACCAAGAAACAAATTCACACCGGGAGAAAAAGTCAGCGTTTCGTTTTCAAAATTACGAAACGCGGCCAAGGATATTTTTTCTACAAACATTCGTTTTAGATTCTCATCGGCATAACGACGCAAGTGTATTCAGCATCGTTATGCGGCTTCATAAGACCCGGAGAAACCTGATCATTCAGCTCGAAATCAACATCATCGTCATTCATTGAAGAAAGAACATCCGTAATGTATCGAGCATTAAAACCAACTTTTAAATCACTTCCATGATAATCTATTTCCAATTCTTCTTTTGCATCACCCAATTCAGGATTGTTCGAAGAAATTTCCATACGACCTGCAGAAAAATTAATCGTCACAGCCTTGGATTTATGATTAGAAAGTAAACTAACTCGTTTTAATGAGGTCAAAAAAGCCTCACGATTAATTTGAATTCTTTGCTTTAATTTTTGTGGAATAAACTGTTGATAATTTGGATATTTCCCTTCGATCAAACGAATCATCAAAGTGGTCCAACCGTGGCGAACAATCAACTGAGCTCCTTCCACAGCGACTTCAAATAAACCATCCATCGCATCCAGCAATTTGCGAATTTCAAGTAATCCTTTTCGCGGGATAATGACACCTTGACCAGGAGTCATCGAAGCCATTTGAGCCGTGGATTTATTCACCAAAGACATCCTATGCCCATCCGTTGCGACCATGATGAAGCGGCCAAGTTCACCTTCTGTTTTATGTTCAAAGTAAACTCCATTCAGATGATATCTGGATTCATCTGTGGAAACACTGAAGATTGTTTTATCAATCATGTCTTTTAAAACATGACCTTCAATTTGCGCAAAACTGGCATTCGTGTGAGTTGGAAAAATAGGATATTCTTCAGCATTAATACCCACAATTTTAGAAAGATATTTTCCTTGTTTAATTTCTAACCAATTGTTTTCTTTTTTCACCAACTGGATTGGAGCATCGCTGAGTTCTTTACTAATTTCAAAAAGACTTTTTGCACTGACGGCAACACTTCCGCTTTGATGAACTTGTGCCTTTACTTGATCTGTTAAGCTAACTTCCAGATCCGTGGCAAATACACGCAGAAAGCCATCTTTTGCTTCCAGAAGTACATTCACAAGCACAGGCATAGAATTTCTTTTTTCAACAATATTGATTGTTCGTCCAATCAAATTGAGAAGGTCTTTTTTTTCAATTTCTATTCTCATCTTTTATGCTCCCTGTATTATCTATAACTCTTATATATAAATAACTAGTAGTAGTAGTAGGGGTGTGGAAAACCCTATCAAACGACTTAAGTCCTTGTAAATATTTAAAAAACAATGTGGATAATGCGTTAGAAAACTCCAGGGATAAATCCCTCAAAAATGTGGACAACTCAATCCACATTTCATTCCACAGGGTTTTCAACATAGTTATCCACAATCCAAATTCACACCCCTGTGATATTGTGGATTCTGGTTGTTAACTCCTCGAGATCATTCTTGAAATCCAAATCTTTATTTTGTAGATATTCCACTCGTTCCAGTGCATTTAGGACGGTAGTGTGATCTTTTCCACCAAAAGCCTTGCCGATATCCACAAGTGACTTATCTAAATGACGCTTAATTAAGTACATTGAAATCTGCCTAGGCACGACTATTTGTTTAGCGCGGGTCGTTGATTTCATATCAGCAATTTTTACTTTAAAATGATCTGCAACAATTTTTTGGATGTCATCCACAGAGATAGTGGTTTGCGTTTCGTGACCAGAAAGAACTCTTCTTACCAACGGAAGATCGATATGCAATCCTTGCAGTTCAGAAAACATTTTTACCTTTTTTAAATTTCCTTCTAATTCACGAATCGATCTTTTAGAAATACGGGCGATATATTGGACAACATCTTCGTGGATACGAACTTGGAGCTTTTCAGCTTTGTAGCGAAGAATGGCGACGCGGGTTTCAAAATCAGGCATAGAGATATCTGCAATTAACCCCCACTCCAGTCGCGATCGACTTCGATCTTCCAATCCAAGAATATCTTTCGGCATACGGTCACTTGCGACCACCACCTGTTTTTTTCTATCTAAAAAAGTATTGATGGTGTGAAAGAATTCTTCCTGAACAGCCTCACCTCTTCCTATATATTGAACATCATCGACCATTAGAATATCAGACTGTTCGCGATATTTTTGGCGGAACTTATCCATTTCTTGTCGACGAATGGCGCTGACGCACTCATTCAAGAAGCGTTCAGCAGAAATATAGTTGATTCTTAAATGTGGAAAACTTTGTCGTATTTGATTACCTACAGCATTTAATAAATGGGTTTTCCCCATCCCCACAGGACCACAGATAAATAAAGGGTTATAGCCATCGGCCCCCGGATTCTGAGCCACATTAAATGAAGCAGCGTGAGCGAATTCTGTGTTGCGTCCAACAACAAATGTGGAAAAAGTATAATCGGGATTCAACACATCTTTATGCACACTTGTGGATTGTGGATAACTCTGTTGGTTTTGTGGGGATATTGTGGAAACCAATTTTTGAGAATTTTGAATAAGATCGTGGCCTTGCAATTTGTTATCCACACTGTGGATAACTTGAGATACCCTGCCTGGCAATTCATCAAACTCGGTTTGTGGAACCATTTCTAGTTGTGCCTGTGACTTTTTTCCCGTGACAACCAGCTCCACTTCAAAGGAAGTAGGGTATGCCGCAGCAATTTCTGCATAGATTTTTTCCAATAAATTTTCTACGACAAAATATTTGTGCAGGTGGCTTGGAACCCCAAGCTGCAGTCTTGGCAACTGAGGCGTTCCTGTCACATCAACAAACTCAACAGGATCAAGCCAGGTCTCTAGAAGCTTATTGTTTTGATTACGTCCTTTCATGACGGACTTAATTTGATTCCAGAATGCGGCGTTTATAATCATGTCAGCTCCAAACAACAGTAGATTCGGCAATTCTATTGATAGGCATCTTTGCCCAAAAAAAGAACACTATAACGTTAAGGAATCTGGTTTAACAGCCGTAAAAAGTGTTTTCAACTATTGACCTGCTTGCTGCGTTGTGATTTTATCCATGGACTCAAAAAACAAAAAATCCTTATCAGTCGTAAACAAGACGGGTATTTTTAACGGGAGTTAAGCAAATGAAAAGAACATTCCAACCTAGCCGCAAAAGAAGAAAAACATCTCACGGTTTCCGCGCTCGCATGGCCACTAAAAATGGACAAAAAGTGCTTAGCGCACGCCGCGCAAAAGGTCGCAAGCGACTTGTTGTTGAAATCGGTGGCAAATAGTATCCAATCTCTTCGAAAAAAAGCTGACTTTTTCCATCTGAAATCAGAGGGAAAAAGGCTGCGGCCTCATCCGCGCATTCAGGTTCAATTTCTTGTTCAAAGAGATGTCGGACTGGGTGAAGGTTTTCGTTTAGGCATTTCTGTTTCAAAAAAAGTAGCAAATGCCGTTGGACGTAACCGAATCAAGCGCTGGGTGCGCGAAAGCCTAAGGCTGAAGCTTAAAGAAGGCTTTTTTTTAAGTGCGGACGTGCATGTCATTATATTTCCCAAAAACCCCAAAATTCCAGCCGACGAATTGTCCTTTGGGACCTTTCAGTTCATGGCAGATGCTTTGTTTAAAAAGCTTCAGTCAAGCCGTTAAGGCTTGTCTGGTTTTTTTTGTTGCGGTTTATCGAACCATTGGGACTTCTTTTCTGGGGGGCCAGTGTCGTTTCGAGCCTAGTTGTTCAGATTACGCCAGACAATGTCTTCATCATCACGGCCCTTGGGTGGCTGTGAAGCTAATTGCGATCCGTCTTTCTAGATGCCGACCCGGCGGTGGTTGTGGGTATGATCCGGTTCCTCTTCATCTGTCAGGAGAAAATAAATGAATCAAAATCAACAGCAAGGCAGTTTTTTCGATAGCAAAACGATTTTAGCCATTATTTTAGTCGGCTTAGTTTTCTTTGGATGGCAGTCTTATATTTCAAAAAAATATCCTCAACAAAATAATGTAGAGCAAACCTCTGCAGATCCATCATCAAAGGTATCTGCTGTTGACCCTCAAGAAGCCATGCCTGCGCCAGCGGCCCTGAGCCCCAAGGCGGACCTGGTGAAACCTTCCGTAGCTCAAGAGGCCCCTTCACAAGAAAAATGGACCA
>CAZFSX010000022.1:0-10792 GCA_964522115.1 uncultured Pseudobdellovibrionaceae bacterium
TTCACTACCAACAGCCACACCGATATTATAAAAATGTTTGTAAATAATATCATGTCCTTCAATCGAAGCATTCAATTCAGGAATGGCCTTCAAGGCTTCAACAACAGCCTTTGTAAAAAAGCCCATGAACCCCAAATTGATTCCATATTTTTCTTTAAACTTATCTTTGTATTTCGCACGAATTTCAAAAACGCGACTCATGTCGATTTCATTGAAAGTTGTCAGGATCGCAGCAGTATGTTGCGCCTGAACCAAACGATCAGCAATACGACGACGAATATTCGTCATAGGCACACGTGTTGTTTCACCTTGACGAGAAACACCCTTCGGAGCCGATGGTACCGTCACTGCTTTGGTCGCCACAGGAGCTGCTGCCGAAGCTGGTGCAGGGTTCGCGAGTGCTAGAGACAGACGCAGCTGGAGCATTCACAACATCCGACTTCGTCAATCGACCACCCTTACCTGTACCTTCCACCGCAGAAGCATCTAAGCCGCGCTCATTCACAACACGCTGAACGGCTGGACTTAAAACAGATCGCAAATCAGGATGAGCTTGAGCTGATGAAGAATTTGTTGCCGCCGCTGTTGCTGCAGCAACTGGAGCCGCTGCAGATGTTGTCGCAGCAGCAGATGAGACAGTTGCTGTTGCTGCATCATCTACAAAACCCACCGTTGTTCCAATGGGAACTGTTGTTCCAGCTTGAACTGTAATTTGCAAAACCCCAGCATTTTCAGCGATCACTTCCACACTGGCTTTGTCTGTTTCCAAAGTTAAAACAACTTCATTGCGTTGAACAGCTTCGCCATTTTGTTTATTCCAAGATCCAATGGTGGCCTCTGTCACCGACTCGCCCACTGCGGGGACTTTAATTTCATGCTTCACAAAAAAACTCCTTCACTAAATTTTAAAACACTGTGCAATCAAATCTGCTTGTTCCGTTTTATGACGGTACAAAGACCCCACCGCTGGAGATGCCTTTTCTGGACGACCTACATAATGAAATCGCGTTTTTTCCAATCCCTCTTTTTGCATCAAATCGAACAACTTGAAGAAAAGATATTGGAAGCTTCCCATGTTTTTTGGTTCTTCTTGAGCCCAAATAATATTCTTCAATGCAGGATAAGATTTCAAAACCTCTGCGACTTTTTTCGCAGGGAATGGATAAAGTTGTTCCACGCGCACCAAAGCTGTGCGTGTATTTTTTAATTTCTCACGCTCTTCCAAAAGCTCGTAATACAATTTCCCAGAAACCAGAACCACTGTATCCACTTTTTTCTTATCAGCTAAATCATCAGCAATAACTTCTTGGAAAGATCCCTTCGAAAGATCCTCTAGACTTGAAACAGCTTTTGGATGACGAAGTAAACTTTTTGGACTCATCACAACCATAGGCTTTCTAAAATCACGCTTCAATTGACGACGAAGAGCATGGAAGATCTGTGCGGGAGTGGTCAAATTCATGACCTGCATATTGTTCTGAGCACATAATTGCAAGAATCTTTCCAATCGAGCACTGGAATGCTCTGGACCTTGCCCTTCATAACCATGTGGCAAGAGCATAACCAATCCACTCATTTGTTGCCACTTGGATTCCGCAGCTGAAATAAACTGATCAATGATGATCTGAGCTCCGTTGGCGAAGTCTCCAAACTGGCCTTCCCAAATCGTTAAGAAGTTGGGATCTGCAACAGAGTTTCCATATTCAAAACCTAAAACTCCATACTCAGAAAGAACACTATCATAAACACAGAATTCAACCTTATCCCCATTGATCTGATCCAAAGCCATATAGCATTCGTTTGTTGTCACATCGTAAAATCCGGCATGACGGTGAGTGAATGTCCCACGCACACAATCCTGACCTGACAAACGCACAGAATGACCTTCCGTCAACAAACTGCCGTAAGCCAAAAGTTCCGCAGTTCCCCAGTCCAATTTTTCTTTTCCTTGAGACATGGCCATGCGTGTTTCCAACAACTTTACCAGTTTCGGATGCGGCTTAAAATTCGAAGGAACTTCTGCTAACATTTTTCCAATTTTTTGAAGTGTTACCAGATCCACAGCCGTGTTCACAGGTTTTTCCATATCACCCGCAACGGCACGACGAAGTCCCTTCCATGTTCCTGTCAAATCATAGGGTTTTAATTTGGGAGCAGTTTTCTTCACATCGTCATAAATTTTCTGCAGGTCTTCGATATTTTTCTGCAACCATTGGTCTGGCACCGTCGCCTCGACAACATTTTCACGCAATAATTGTTTGGCATAAATTTCACGCACTGTTGGATGCTTTTTGATAATGTCGTACATCAACGGCTGAGTGTAAGCTGGCTCATCCCCTTCATTATGACCAAAGCGGCGGTAACAAGTCATGTTGATCACAACATCACGACTCCATTGTTGACGGAATCGAACCGCGATATCCATGGCACGCAAACAACTTTCAACATCATCCCCATTGCAATGGATCACAGGTGCTGAAATCATTTTTGCAATATCAGAAGGGTAATTCGAACTGCGAGAGTTTTCAGGATTGGTTGTAAAGCCAACTTGGTTATCAATACACAAATGGATGGTTCCGCCGACTTTGTAACCTCGAACCTGACTCATTTGAAAAGTCTCAGCCACAATCCCTTGACCTGCAAAAGCAGCGTCCCCGTGGATCAACATGGGCATAACTTTTTTACGTTGCTGAGTATCTTTATGCAAACGTTGAGCCGCCCTTGCCATCCCCAAGACAACTGTATTCACAGCTTCCAAATGAGAAGGATTGTAAGCCATGGTCACTTCCACATCACCATGAGATGTCTTTTTGGTAATATGATGACCCAAGTGATATTTCACATCCCCATCATAATCTTCCAAAGGAGGAACCATTTCCAAAGGGCCATTAAAGTCTCCAAAAACTTCTTCAACCTTTTTACCTAAAAAATTCACCAATAAGTTCACACGCCCACGATGAGCCATTCCAAACACGATTTCCTGAACACCCAAAGAAGCGCTACGTTCCACCATGTAATCCATCATCGCGAAGTAAGCGTCGCCACCTTCTGCAGAAAAGCGTTTTGTTCCAACATAACGAGTGTGAATGAATTTATCCAAGGCTTCGCATTTTGATAAGGTCTTCAACGCATTTTTCTTTTGATCAGGAACAAGCTTGAAAGAGCTTTTCCCTTTTTCCATTTCTTGAATGAACCATTGACGAACATCCGGCAAAGCATCATTCACCTGCACGGTTAATTTTCCGCAGTAAGTGCTTTTCAAGAACGCGATGATTTCTTTCAGTGGCGCATTTTGCAAACCCACCAAAGAACCTACTTGAAATGTTTTTTCTAAATCCTGCTCGTTCAATCCAAAACGCGACAAAGCCAACTGATCCGAAGGAGAAACTGTGTTCGACAAAGGATCCAAATCGGCTTCAAAGTGACCGTAGTCACGGTAGGCTTCGATCAGATTAAAAACACTGAGTTCTTTTTCCGAAAAGCCAAGAGCTCCCCCCTGGGCGAACTCAACACCTTCAAAAAACTTTTGCCATTCTGTATCAACAGATTGGGGTTCTGATTGATATTGCTGATAAAGTTGCTCAATATATTCTAAATTACTTCGGTGAGCATACGAAAGCTTATCCGAAGATTTTGGGCTGTGGTTTTTCATGCTCAAGATCTCATCTTTCTCATATGATTTTTTTTGCGTCATAAAAACAGTTTACAGTATCAAGTTTTTTGAATTCTGAGTACTCTTGCTTTCTAAAAATATCAAAAGGAAGTCTTGATGCAGCACTCAAGTCCAAAAAAATTTCAATTTGTCCTCATCCGCCACGGCGAAAGTCAGTGGAACCAAGAAAATAGATTCACAGGCTGGCACGACGTTGATCTATCAGAAAAAGGTCGAGCCGAAGCCCTTCAGGCCGCAGAAAGTCTAAAAAAAATGGGCCTTAGCTTCGATGTTGCGTACACCAGCTTATTAAAAAGAGCCATTCGCACTTTGTGGATCATTCAAGATCAAATGGATTTATTATGGCTACCCGTCATCAAAAGTTGGAGACTGAACGAACGACATTACGGCAGTCTGACAGGATTGAATAAATCCGAAACTGCTGAAAAATATGGCGAAGCCCAAGTTAAAATTTGGCGTCGCAGCTATGATACACCTCCCCCTGCGATGCCTGTGGAGGATGCACGTCACCCCAGTCATGATGCGCGCTATAAAAGTATTCCCGCACAGGAAATCATGGCGGGAGAATCATTAAAAGACACTGTTCGTCGATTTCTTCCTCTTTGGAAAGAAGAACTGGCTCCCCGCATTTTACGAGGCGAACGACTGCTGATTGCAGCTCATGGGAATTCCTTGCGGGCCCTGATTCAACACTTAGAAAATATGACTCCCGAAGAAATTATGGAAGTGAATGTTCCGACAGGCATTCCATTGATGTACGAAGTGGATGAAAATTTGAAAGTATTGAAAAAAGAATATCTTGGAGATCCCGAGGTCGTCCGCGCAGCCATGGAAAGTGTGGCCAAACAAGGCAGCAAAAAGCATTAAGCCGCTTTTTCAAATTCTAGAGTTACCGTGGTTCCATGATCCTGGGAAGACTCTTGCTTTGTTTTGGATTCAACTTGGATGTGCGCTCCGAATCGCTCAATATAGGAGCGCACAATTGGCATTCCGAATCCAGTGCCCTTTTCTCCTTGAGTTCCATCACGAGTTGTTTGTTTCTTAGGATCAAAAATGGATCCAAGCAGGTCCGCTGGAATTCCGACTCCTGCATCTTTAATTTGAACGAAGATGGAATTATTTTCTTCCGAAATGGTGAGCTTAATCATACTTCCTGGATCTGAAAATTTGATAGCATTGGACACTAAATTATTTAAAACCTGATATGTGAGACTGCTCTTTTCTGCCAAAACTTTCACATCACTACTGACTTGAAAATCAACGACAAAGTCTAAATTCTTATCTAAAAATTTTTGTGATTGCAGAAATCGAATTTCTTCTAAGACTTCCTGCAAGCGCACAGGACTGATTTCAAGTTGCGTTTTCCCAGAATCTACGGACTCTAATTCTCGCACCTGAGATAAAATATTACGAATGGATTCAATGGCTCTGTTCATTTTTTCTGAAACTGATTGAGCTTTATCTGGAAATCTCGCCTGAAGATCCAAGGATAAAGTCAAGACAGATAAGGGTGTTGATAAATCATGGGACAATACTCGAACCAAATTCGCTTTTTCTTCTTTTTGTTTTTGAATAATTTTTCTGTATTTCATCGATACATTCTTAAAATAAAGAACCACGGCAAAACACACAACATCGACAAGGATAATCGCAAAAATTCTTACTTTCGAAAGTGATTCCATACTTAACTTCGTCGGAAACACAATTCCCTGTTGGGCGGCCCAGTCAAAGTAAACAGCATATCCAATATACAGGGCTGTCCAAAAAGCAGAATTGAGTGCTGGCATCAGTATCACAGTAAAAACGGGGATAATCGGCCAAACGATAAACGCTGGAGAAGCAATTCCACCCATCATTTTGGCCCGAAGAAAACCAGAAATAGCTCCAAAAAACATAATGAAATTTGCCGATAAAGTGACGGACTTTGTTTTGCGAAATACAAACCAAGCAGAAATTGCAATGACAGACACGATCATTTGAATTACAGCAATACTTGAATCTCCACTGAATAAATAGTTCATCGAAAAAATGAAAAAAAGAAGAGATAATGAGATACATGTAAAAAACAGAAGACGAATGGAAATTTCTTGCTCAGGATCTTGCGAATAACCATGAGGTGGATAAAGCCAATGATAAATCTTTTGCAACTTCTTCATACTCTTTGTATCGGAAGTCGCCATTGGCACTTCACAAGACCTTGGTCTTTATTTCCATCAAGGTCTTGTCAAGCATCTGATGATTCTATTCTGAAGACTATCTGTAAGCTGGAATTCCTGTGATATGTTCACCTAAAATCAAACGATGAATATCTTCCGTACCTTCATAAGTGTTCACACTTTCAAGATTCAACATATGACGACCTGCTTGATATTCAAAAGTGATCCCACTGGCCCCCAAGATATCACGAGTTTGTCGAGCAATTTTTAATGCCATTGGCACATTGTTCATTTTGATCATCGAAATATGTTGAGCAAGAGCCTTACCTTCATCTTTCAATCGACCAACTTGCAATGTTAAGGCCTGAGCTTTTGTAATTTCTGTGAACATTTCCACCAATTTTGCTTGAACCAACTGAAAGCCTGCAATCGGTTTATCAAACTGAATTCTGGATTTTGCATATTGAAGAGCTTCATCATAACAGGCCATGGCTGCCCCGATGGCTCCCCACCCAATTCCATACCGCGCATGATTCAAACACGCAAAGGGCCCCTTCAAACCTTGCACTTGCAACATTTGTGAAGCGGGAACGCGGCAATCTTCAAAAATCAATTCACTGGTGATACTTGCACATAACGAAAATTTTCTTTCAATGTTTCTGACGGAAAATCCTTTGGTGTCTCGATCAACAATAAAGCCGATGATTTTGCCCTCATCATTTTTTGCCCAGACAATGGCCAGATCAGAAATACCACCATTGGTGATCCACATTTTGTTTCCGTTCAAAATATAATCATTCCCATCTTTGCGAGCCCGAGTCACCATTCCACCAGGATTGCTACCGAAATCAGGCTCGGTCAAACCGAAGCACCCAATCCATTCTCCCTTGGCCATCTTGGGAAGATACTTCTGCTTATGTGCCTCCGTTCCAAACGTTGCAATGGGGTGCATGCACAATGCACCTTGCACACTGACAAAACTTCGAAGTCCACTGTCACCTCGTTCCAGTTCTTGCATGATCAAACCATAGGAAGTGTAATTCACTCCTGCGCACCCATATCCATGAATGGTCGCACCAAAAGCGCCAAGTTCTGCCAACTGAGGGATCAAATTTTTAGGAAAAGTCCCCTTCTCATAATGTTCCGCAATGATCGGCATGACTTCTTTTGTGAC
This sequence comes from uncultured Pseudobdellovibrionaceae bacterium, assembly GCA_964522115.1. Lineage (GTDB taxonomy): Bacteria > Bdellovibrionota > Bdellovibrionia > Bdellovibrionales > Bdellovibrionaceae > CAZFSX01. Next base: position 7,004 of record CAZFSX010000022.1, read on the forward strand.
AAAAGACCGTACGGTGTCGCGAATAATTTTTTCTTCTTCAGTGTAATGATTGTCCAAAAATAAGAAATCTGGGGATGTGAATGCTTCCATAATGTTTACCTCGACTTTTTACCAGATTAACCACGTCCAGAGTGACTCAGCTAGAGACAATGCAAGGCTTCTTCAAGAATAATCCATGCATTTCCACCTGGGGGGTAGTGTTATGCTTTTCAAAGAACTTCTCGAAAAAGAGTATGCCACAATAAAGGAGGCACATACTATGAGTCGTACTGCACGCTTTAAAGAGCAACATGAAGAAATGGTAAAAATCGTTGTGAAAATTTCAGGATTTCTGGATGCCGCAAAAATCAAAGGGCATGAAAAAGATGTTGTGACACTTTTGTCGGAACTATCTGGAAAACTAAAAATTCACTTAGCAACTGAAGATTCAACTTTGTACCCAGACATGCTGAAGCACAAAAATGAAAAAGTAAAAACTTTGGCCAACAAATACAATACTGAAATGTCAGGTATCAAAGGCGCTTTCGATGCTTATGCAAAGAAGTGGCTTTCTGCTGCAAGTATTGAAAAAGACCATGGTGGATTTATCAAAGAAACAAAAGGTCTATTTGATGTCCTAGCTAAACGTATTGATAAGGAAAACAACGAATTGTACCCAGCCTTTGATGCTGCTTAATTGGGTTCATTTCAACAAGACTTCAAAGTCTGAAGCGGCTTCGATCATCCATCGATGCATTGCTTGAAAAAGGCTTGCTAACAGCAAGCCTTTTTTTTGACCTTTGTCTAAGCCGACTTCTGCCTATTGGATATTTCTGCATCCTTCCTATAGACTGAATTTATGAAAACTTCTTCTATCAAAATCCTGTTTTTTATTTTTATTTGTTCTGTTTTGAATGCTGAAGCGATGGATTGTGGAATCTATCTTTTACGGGGCATTCTGATTGAGAACCCAGAAAAAAAAGATTCTTATTATCTTGTAACGGATGCGAATAGCAATTCGGAAAAAAAATGGATGGTGACCCCTTCTAGGAAACTCCAAAAACCCCTGGGCTACTTTTTAAATTTTATGGTTCTTCTGAAACTGAATGTCAGCAAATCGACATCCTTCTCTGGAGAAATTGATGAAATCAAATGGACAACACCTACCGTTTTGCCCTATGACGATGATGAAATCATTTCGATTCAACTACAAAAAAAGGCTGCATGCGAAAAATAGTCGTTTCATTTTTATTCTTCTTTGCCGTATGTTCTTCTGCCGAAGACCAACTGCTTGTCCTTGGTGCCGACCCACTTCAAGTAGGACCATTCACACCCTTTGATCAACAGCTGGAATTGATGGTCAAAAAGTCAAAAAAAACAAAGAACCTGCATTCAAGCTTTCTTTTTACTCAAGGGCATAAAGTCACAGATGATATTTTAAAAAATGCTCCAACAAAAAATTTAACAAAAGAAACTTTATCCGAGGAATTAAGTCAATTAACAAAAAGAATGCAACAAATGAAAGAAGGAGAAACCGTTTCGGTTGTCATTCTTGCCCATGGACAAAGAGCCTCTGCAAGTCGGGCTAAGTTGACCCATGATATTTCTGCTCACAAAGATGAACAACATCTTCATGAAGAAAATGGTTATATCTCTTTAGATTTTCTGAAAGATCTTGCGGAAGTCGCTGCCCAAAAAAAATTGAAGATGGCGATTGTGGATGGATCCTGTTACTCAGGTGAAACTTTAAAAATTGCACAAATTCCTGGATTAGAAAAAACCTGCATTATCAGCGCAAGTTCTGACCACGGAACGAGCAATGCTCGTGTGACACTTCAACTGATCAAGGGCCTTGTTCAGGGCCCCAATCTTCAAAGCGGTTACCTTCAAGGACGTAAGGCTTCGACGGAAGCTCTACGATATTTATCTGGTGTCACGGTATCAACAGCCCCCGCCTTTCCTCAAATTTCTGATTCCATTGGAACCTTTCTATCGAAAGAGTTTTTTCCGAAACTCTTTCGATATTTAAGAGCTCCCTCCTCATTCACTCGAGAAGGTTTCGATGCTTATCTGCAAAAAGACATGCAGGTTTTTTTAAAGGCAAATCAACAGTCAAACAAAATCACCGAAGCGCAAAATCAGTGCTCTGATGGATCATGTCTATCTACCGAAGATGAATTTAAAAAGATGAGTCAATTTTTAACTCAATTGGTTTTAAATATCGATATGTCTTCTCTTCATCAAGCTACAAAAAAATACATGGATCAGGCCGCCATCTACGATCAGCTGATTGACAAAATGTTGTCTTCCAAAGATCCCTCTTCCAATGTTGGGACTGAGCTTTTTGCTCAACAACTGAAACTTATCAAGCTGGCTGGCGATGTGGCCGCCGAAGAACGAAAAATTTATGAAATGGTCTACTCCGCAATTCAGGCAAAAATAGATAAGGGTGAATTAAAAGCCTTATCCAGTCCCTGTCGCGAAATAACTTGGTAAAACTCGACTGCGAAGTAAAATGGAGAAAACAACGTGAAAATGACATGGCAAAGTTTAATTCTCGCGCTTGTATTTTCATTTCATTTTGTCTTTGCAAAAAATGAACTTTTAGTTCTAGGTGGCGCAGGTGAACCCGATGGACCTACAACTATTTTTGACGATTCATTTCAGGCATTCGCAGATGTTGCAAAAACTCACCAAGACCGATGGAATTCAAAATTCTTAGTTCAAAAAAAACACGAAAACCTATCCAACTTTGTTAAAGATCTACCCAACGATGAATTTACCTCTGAAAGTGCAGAACGTGAAATCAAGTCCCTGATCGAAAAAATGAAAACCATGAAGCCTGGAGAATCCGTTTCTGTAGTTATTTTGACCCATGGTTTTCCTGCAAGCCCGAATAATCCAACACAAACCCATTTGGTTTCAGCAAGTCCCACAGAACAACTTGGATCCATGATTCGACAAAGCGTAAATATGGACCTTCTCATTGATGTCGCCAAAGTAGCCAAGGAAAAGTCCCTCAAATTGGCCGTTGTGGATAATTCTTGTTATTCTGGAGGGACACAGAATCTTTCTGGATTGTCGGACTTTAAAGATATTTGCATTCTTTCTGGATCTTCAAAAAACACCCCTAACTTTACTTCATACATGACAAATCTATCCGAAAAGTTAAAAACATCAAAAAATTTTGAAGAAGCATTTTTAGATGCCCGCAAAATGAAACGAAATAGCGGCTACAATATCGGCCAGCAAATTCTTCCCGTCGAACCCATGACCCCCGAAATTTCAGGGCCGGTCGGAGAATTCTTGCGAAAGACTTTTTTTCCAGAATTGATCCAGTACGTTCGAGATGCTGCAGACCGAATGGATTCAACCAGTCAAATTCAACTTTCCAAAGTCAGTGGGCTGACAAGTACGGATTTTTATAAATTAGTCGTCGAAAAAATCTCAAAACAGAACCAACTGCTGGCCAAAGATCTGAAAAAAAAGAATCAGAAAAAAAATCAAAAACAAACGGAGGCTTCTTCTGTTTGCACAAACTGCTTACCTGAAAACATCAATATTGAACAAACAAAGAATTTCTTAAATCATTTCCAAATTCAATTTGGCCCAGAAGGGCAAAAATTGGTGGAAAGCTTTGGTTTGAATTTACGAGACTACTCGACACTGATTCAAAAGTACAATGACCACATTCAAACAATGACACAGAAAATCGATTTGGTGGAAAATCGTACCTATGCGATCACAACTGCGAAGTGTAAGAAAACGCAAACCTCTTTTGATAAACCCATGAAAATAGATACCGCTGAA
>CAZFSX010000022.1:10802-16870 GCA_964522115.1 uncultured Pseudobdellovibrionaceae bacterium
CAAAAATGGACGTTTTTCAAATTATCAGTCCTGTGAAAGCGATATCCTAAAAAATTTCGAACTTGCAAAAAGCCGTGATGAATCTGACAAGAAAAAACTGCAGGAGGAAATGCAACCTTTATTGGAAAACTTCTTAGATCTTACATCTCAAATCACAAAAGTTGCCGGGAACATTATGGAACTGGAACGAGAAATTTATGATAAAGTCTACCGCTATTTCCTACAGACCGCCGGAGAAAGCGGCAGCGCCTGCGGAGACTTCCATTGGTAATCATGGGACCATACTTTAAACTTCAAGATTTCTTTGAAAACCCCTGATCTGGGCCCATTTTGGGCCTTTTGTTCAAAAAAATAACATCTATTCAAATGATCAAAAAACATTTACATTCCTGGGTATGAAAACACTTTTTCACAAGCTCATGGCCGTAACTTTATCCTTATCTTTCTTGATGTGGACTTTAACCCCTCAAGAATCCTTGGCTGCAAAGAGCCCTTCTTCTGCTTCAAAAATTACTCCCTATGAGCGGGGATTGATCTATGGCTTAGCACCTTTGGTTGATATGTTGAAAGCGGATAATTTTGATTTTCATCTGCATGGCTTTGAACCATGGAAAGAACTGCCCTGGAAAATACGCATTCGAACATCCAATTTTTATGCCGACAAAGTCCTAGCCTATTTAGGAGACAGTCAAGACACCGAACTTCGGATTCTTGCTCGATCAATTTCTTCCCATTTAAAAACTTATGATAACCGAGTTCATCATCTACAAAAAGAATTTGAACGGATTCAAAAACGCAGGAACTCTGAAAAAGAAGTTATTCAGTCTTTTATCGCTGTCGAAATGAAAGCCAATCCAAAATCTCCGACGATTGTCACCTATCAAGATATGCTGCATGATCTGGAAATTGAGATACAATCAGATCAAAAAAATTATCTGCGATCTCAAAAAGATCTTGAACAAACATTTCATGATGAACTTGAAAAAATCAAAAACCTAAAAATTATCGCCGGACGTTGGAGTAAAAAGGACAATAGTGATTCGGGCTTTTTAAGCGGCTTGACGGAAGGTCTACAAGTTCATCTTTTAATGCTGGACAATATTTCTATCAATCTGGGCAACTACTTTGATAATCAGCAGGTTGGAAAAATTCGCAATGCGATGATTCGTAAAGTGGGAATTGATTTTATTCAATTGCTCTCCATTCTTCCACCCTTTGATAGCTATTCTAAAGCGAAGCCTTTGCAGGATATCAAGCCCATCGTTGTTAAGATTTTAGCACTGACAGATCAAACTATGGCGACAACTCATAATTCTTCGGTGTTTAACAAAATAGGACAAATTGATGTCCTGCGCGAACTGCGTGCGCAATTGATCGAATTGAATCGCAAATACACTCCCAATCCGTCCTGCGGCGGAATCTTCTAGCCCTCAAGCATAGGAATACTGACACTACGTTCTTTCGCGACAACACAGGCGTCTTCGTATCCAGCATCTGCATGTCTGAAAATTCCCATCGCAGGATCTGCAGTTAAAACGCGACGAAGTCGACGTTCCGCAGCCTCTGTCCCATCGGCCACAATCACTTGCCCTGCATGTTGACTGTACCCCATACCGACTCCACCGCCATGATGTAAGCTGACCCAGGTTGCTCCACAGGCTGTGTTCACCAAAGCGTTCAGCAAGGGCCAATCAGAAACAGCATCGCTTCCATCCTTCATGGACTCGGTCTCGCGATTGGGTGACGCCACACTTCCGCAATCCAAATGGTCACGACCAATCACGATGGGAGCTTTCACTTTTCCCGTACGCACAAGCTCATTGAACATCAGCCCCGCCTTGTCGCGCTCTCCGTATTCCAACCAACAAATGCGCGCAGGCAAACCTTGAAAGGCAATGCGCTTCCCTGCCATATCCAACCACTTCAGCAAATCTTTTTTATGAGGAAATAATTCTCGCATCGCCTGGTCTGTCACACGAATATCCTGCGGATCCCCAGATAAAGCCACCCAACGGAAGGGACCACTTCCCTTACAAAATAAGGGTCGAATATAAGCAGGCACAAATCCTGGAAAATCAAAGGCATTTTTTTCACCCGCATCGAAGGCCATGGCTCGAATATTATTTCCATAATCAAAAGTCTTGGCCCCACGCTTTTGCATCGCCAACATACCTTGCACATGTTTTTTCATACTTTGCTTGGACAATTCAACATAGGCAGCAGGATCCTTGGATCGCAATTGGGCCGCTGTTTCGACAGAGTAAGATTCTGGAATATATCCATTCAATGGATCATGAGCCGACGTTTGATCTGTCAATAAATCTGGAATAAAGTTTTTTTCTAACAATTGATGTATCACAGTGGCCATATTCCCTTGGACTGCGATGGATTTTGCTTCTTTTGTTTCTTGATAATGACGAACTCTTCGTAAGGCATCTTCGAGGTCCACCGCCACTTCATCCACGTACTTGGTATCAAGACGCTTTTGAATACGCGTTGGATCGATCTCCACAGCCAGAACAATGGCACCTGCGAAGACTCCCGCCAAGGGTTGAGCGCCACCCATTCCACCAAGACCTGCTGTCAAAATCACTCGCCCAGCAAGATCTCCTGCAAAATGTTGACGACCAGCTTCGACGAAAGTTTCATAGGTCCCCTGCACAATCCCCTGGGTACCAATATAAATCCAAGAACCCGCCGTCATCTGCCCATACATCATCAAACCCTTACGATCCAATTCATGAAAATGATCCCAGGTCGCCCACTTCGGAACAAGATTGGAGTTTGCCAATAAAACACGAGGAGCATCCTCATGAGTGCGAACCACTCCAACGGGTTTCCCTGATTGAATCAACAGCGTCTGATCATTTTCCAGAGCCTGCAACATCTGCAAAATTTTATCAAAGGACTGCCAATTTCTGGCAGCTTTCCCAATGCCTCCGTAGACCACAAGATCTTCGGGTCTTTCGGCAACGTCAGGATCTAAATTATTCTGAATCATACGAAAAGCAGCTTCTTGCTGCCATGATTTGCAATGCAAGGTGGATCCTGTGGGAGCTTTCACTACTCTTACCATGATAATTCTCCAATACTATTTTGAACTTCCTTCAACAGACTGCCGTCTTGAATCATTTGCCGAATTTGCTGAACATCCTTTGAAAAAATACGGTCTTCTTGAGCAAAAGGAACCTTTGTACGAATCATTGCATAAATTTTTTCAATCACCGGCGATGAAGTCAGAGGACGCAGTAAATCCAAAGCCTGAGTCGCAGATAAAAGTTCCATCGCAACAATGTTCTCAGCATTCGCAACAACCTGAGAAAATTTTCTGGAAGCGATGGTTCCCATACTGACATGATCTTCCTTATCCGCAGACGTTGGAATCGAATCCACGGAAGCGGGATGAGATAAAATTTTATTTTCACTGACCAAGCTTGCTGCGGCCACTTGCACGATCATATGACCTGAATGAAGACCTCCCTGGGGAGCCAAAAAAGCTGGAAGCTCACTCATGGTGGGATTGATCAATTTTTCGATACGACACTCACTCATGCTGGAACTTCCTGACATCGCAATGGCTGCAAAATCCAAAGCAAAGGCCACGGGTTCTCCGTGAAAATTTCCACAGGATAGGACTTCATCCTCTGTTGCAAAAACAAGGGGATTATCTGTGGAAGAATTGGCCTCGGTCTGTAAAACATTCCAAACATAACGAAGAGCATCCTTCGCGGCACCATGCACGGCCGGCATGCATCGCAAGGAATAGGCATCCTGCACCTTGCTGCAACCAGCGTGACTTTCAGCAATGGCCGAGGTCTCTGCCAACAGAGTTCTTAAATTCGTAGCTGTTTTCGCTTCGCCTGGATGGGGCCTTGTTGCCGCAATCAAAGGATGGAAGGCTGTTCGAGAACCACGAAGAGCCTCCAGTGTCATAGCTCCGGCTATATCCATCATCCACAGGGCACGACGAGCTTGATAAGCCGCCAACATTCCAACGGCCGTCATGACCTGGCAGCCATTGATCAAGGATAAACCCTCTTTGGCTTTCAAGGTTAAGGGCTGAATCTTTTTTTCTCGCAAAACTTCAGCACAGGATTTTGAACTGACTTTAAAATCCTCATCACTGAACACTTCCAGAACTTCACCTTCTCCCATCAAAGCCAAAGCTAAATGTGACAATGGAGCTAAATCTCCACTGGCACCCACACTGCCCTGTTGAGGAATCACAGGTAAAATATCATGCCTGATAAATTCCAAAATTTTCTGAACAACTTCAACTCGCACACCACTGTGACCACGGGACAAAGCATTGGCTCTTAAAAGCATGATGGCACGGACTTGCACGGGATGAAATGAAGGACCAATTCCCATGGAATGCGAACGGATCAGATTTTTTTGCAATTCCTCGATTTGAGCCTCTGAAATTCGCACACTGCTGAAAGCGCCAAAGCCTGTATTTACACCATACATCACTTCGCCTGCTTGAATGCGAGCTTCAATGTATTCCCTGGATGTTTGAATTTTTTTGATCGACTCTGAGGACAACTCCACAGAGGCTTTGCGATGAGCCACAGCCCAGACGTCTTCAATGCTTAAAATTTCGCCATTTAAATGAATTATTTTTTCCATGGGCTCATCTTTGGATAAAGCGGGAGTTCAGTCAACTAGGACCTGAGCACCTTTGCTGCTCCCAGCGAAACTCCTGCTGAAGAATCCGGCCAAAGCCTTGCTCTGCTGAAAAAGACAAGCTAGGGTAAAAAACATGAAAAAACAGCATTTCTCTTTTAAAATTGTTTGGATCCTTTCGCTTTTTTTCCTTTTCACAGCAAGTGCCTCTTCTGCGAAAAGCTCACAAAACTCTTCGAGCGTCGAAATACATCCTCATCCAACAAGCGGCAGCAATCCATCTGCAGATGCGCCCCCTTCGACAATGCAAAACACGGCAAAGTTCCGCCCCTATTTTGCCATTCCAATTATTTACTACACCCCAGAAACAAAGTTTGCGGCAGGACTTTTACAAATTTTTAATCTCAGTTTAGATGCACCCGGAAAAGTTTCTCATATTACCACTGTGCTGTCTTACACACAGATGCAACAAAGCAATGTCTTGATCAGCCCCAAATTGTATTACCTGGCAGGCCAAGCGGAGCTTCAGGGAAATATCAATTACAGCTATTTCCCCAATAAATACTATGGTCGCGCAGAACTTCAGCTTTCAGAACCTGAACTGTATACCGAAAATTCCTTCGCATCTTCCATTTCATGGGGACATCGACTGTATAAAGATTTTCTGATTCGCGCAGGTGTTGGCTACGATAAAAAAAACATCGTTTCTGTTGAAAATGCTCCCCAGTTGGAAAATCAATTCCTCAATGGCCACCGTATTGTCGATGTCTTTTCTCAAACACTTTCCATTGAATGGGATGATAGGGATTATCCTTTGGCTCCCTTTGATGGTTCTTGGTACAAAATGGCATGGACACAAAGCAATGTGTTCACTCGAACTGAGGTCGACCTTCGCCATTATCAACCCCTTGGACCCAAACGTTTATTGGCCAGCCAAATTTATGTCGCAGAAGTTCGCGGAGACAAGATTCCTTTTCAATATGATCTGTCCATCGGAGGCCCTCAACGTTTGCGTGGTTTTTATGCTGGACGTTTTCGCGATCATTCCTTGGCGATGATTCAAGAGGAGTATCGCCGTGACATCAATGATAAATGGTCCCTTGCATTTTTTCTGAGTGCCGCCAAGCTTGCCGACAAAACGTCAGACCTGGACTTGGGGCCAACTCGATGGACCGGAGGCATCGGTGCACACTATATCGTCGATCCATTATCACGAGCGAAACTTCGTTTGGATCTTGGATTTAGCGAATCACGCCCCGCCTTTTACTTCATCATGAATGAAGCGTTTTAACAGAACATTTTTTTATCCGCTAATAAAGTCAACTTTGTTAGCGGATATGTGTTTGACTCAAATTATCCGCTAACAGAGTTGCCGTCTCATTTTGAATCAAAAAACAGCTCACTTTGATCCTATTTAAGATACTAAGACAAATTGCCGATAA
>CAZFSX010000023.1:0-16803 GCA_964522115.1 uncultured Pseudobdellovibrionaceae bacterium
TGATCGGCAGAAACAGAAAGTAAAAGGCCTCCACTGGTTTGAGGATCCACAACCAAGGATTGTAGAGATTTTGAAAGAGCTGAAAAGTCAACGTCAGCTTCCGTGTATTCGCGGTTTGTACGATGGGCTTTCGTCAAAAATGATTTTTCAATAAATTCAAGAGACCGAGGAAGAAGAGGAAGTTTTTGTGTTTCAATTTCAAAACTGACATTGGAAGCTTTTGCCATTTGCATTCCGTGCCCAGCCAATCCAAAACCAGTGATGTCTGTGGCGGCATGAATTGCTTGTATTTGTGTTGTATTTAAAAAGTCCTTCACATTGTTCAATGTGGCCATGGATTGTAAGGCTTCGTGGATATCCTGTTCTGTCGTTTCTTGTCGCTTCAAGCTTGCGGTGATGGTGCCTGTGCCCAGTGCTTTTGTCAGCAATAAAATGTCGCCTTCTTTCGCGCCTTGATTGGACCAAATTTTTTCTGGATGCACGAATCCTGTGACGGAAAGACCGAACTTTAAAGTATCGTCATCAATGGAATGACCTCCCACAAAGCAGGCCTTAGCTTCTTTGATTTTATCCGAAGCTCCTTGAAGGACTTGCACAATCACTTCTTGTGGAAGACTGATCAGCGGGAATGCAAGGATGGCCATCGCTGTGGTGGGAGTTCCTCCCATGGCGTAGACATCGCTCAGGGCATTCGCTGCAGCGATTTGACCGAACAGATAGGGGCTATCCACGATGGGAGTGAAAAAATCTAAGGTTTGAACCATCGCTAGATCTGATGTGATTTTGTAAACGGCGGCATCATCAAACAAAGATCCATCGATCATCAGCTGGGGATGAGACGGAGGAAAACTGACATTCTGAAGAATTTTTCGTAGTTCTGCTGCGGCAACTTTGGCTGCACATCCACCCTTTTGAACAGTTTGTGTCAGTTTCAACATTATTGATTGCTCCTTAGAAGATTGAGTGAAATTAAAGACTCTGTGTAAAAGCTGGCATGCTTTTTCGATATTCCCACATCGCGATGGATGCGGCAACCGTCACATTCAGAGATTCAACTCCGAAAGTGGGAATGGAAAGCGTGCGATCTTTTCGCAGCTTCCATGGAAGCCCGGGGCCTTCTTCTCCTAAAAGCAGTCGCAAGTTTTGTGGCCATAAAAATCCAGCCACCGAATCCCCCTTCATATCCAAACCGTAAATATCCATGTCGCCCAGTTCTCGCACCGAGGGGCCTTTCATCATAGGGATACGCAAGCAGCTTCCGCTGCTGGATTTGATGGACCAGGGTAAAAAGGGATGGGCAGATTCTTGAAGTAAAATCACTTTGCTTGCGCCAAAGGCTTCGGCGGACCTTAACAGTGCGCCTAGGTTTTTAGGATCACCGATGGGGCACAGAATTTCCAGTCCTTCAGCAGGGATCGACGGATTCCACATGGGAAGCTGTGGTGCCTTCATCCAAAGCAAGGGGCCTTGAGTTCCCAGAATATCCAGTTCTTTGATGAGCGGCTGGGATAAGTTCCAGCATGAAAACGTGGATTCATTTTTTTCAGAATTCTGAGGCAGCCAAGTTCTCACTTCCGCTTCGGAAGTGCCTTGGGGGAAAAGAAGTCCTAAGGATTGAAAAGGCAAAGAAGAGTTTTTGAAAGATTCTTCCTTTTTTCTTTCGAAGGTTGCAGATTTTTCATGCAAAGTAAGCAAGTTCAAAGTTTCACGCACCAGTTTTTCTCCGCTGAGTAAAAAGCTGGATTCGTTTTTGATTCCCTTGGAGCTCAACAAACTTTTCCACAGTTTGTACATATCATTGGAAGGGCTGGTGATTTCTCGTAGGATGATTTTCATAGAGCCTCAGTTTTCGTCGTCTTTGTCGCGGTTGTATTCCATGTCCAGTTCTTCTTCGAAATCAGGAAGTGGATGCATTTTTGTTTTTCGGTAAATCAACAAACGACGATCATGACTTGTTCCTGGCAAGGTGTAGGCGATGTCTTTTTCCAACTGATAGTATTCTCCCCAGACTTCGGATGCCACCTGGATTTCAGGATCAACATTGGGACCCTTCATGAGGAAAACACGACCGCCAGTTTGCAAGGCATTCACGACATTGCCTAAGGTATTACGAACATCTTCGACGGCACGGGTGATCACGGATTGGACGGGGTAAACAAAGAAAGGATTGATGTTGCGGCCAATGATATCCAGCTGCTGAAGTTTCATTTCTTCGCGCACAGTTTTTAAAAACTCGACACGCTTTTGAACTCCTTCGGCCAAAATAATTTTATCCTGAGGGAAGAGGATTTTTAATGGAATTCCAGGAAAGCCAGGGCCTGTGCCAACATCGATCAAAGGAAAAGCAAAGTCTGTCAATTGAGCCAGAATCATGCAGTCAATAAAGTGACGAATGCCAATGTCACGCAAATCTGTTAAACGTGTGAAGTTTTGTTTTTCCTGATTTTCCATCAACAAAACATAAAAATGAGCCAATTGGCGACGTTGTTCATGGGTGATGTGGGAAAATTGATGATTGCGGAACAGATCATAAAGTCGATCATTCGCCTCTTCCAAAGAAAAGATCTTATCTGGTCGTCGGTGTCTTCCTAGCAGTTGTTTTTCGGGTTGTGCTTTTCCAGATCCGGACTTTGAAAAAGCTGCGCGCTGCTTTTGGCGAGTTGTGTAGGGGGAAATATTTTCTTTGTTCTTATGAGCCATGGTTTGCCTTCCAATAACATTGCGCAAAAAACTTGAGGGTTGATTGCCTGTCTCTTTTCATTCAATATGCGGGAATCTATGTCATTCGAAAAACTTGATCAAATAAAAGAAGAGGCCTTGAAACGATTTCAACAGGCCATAAATTCAACCGCTCTTTATGACGAAAAAGTTCGTTATTTAGGCAAGAACGGTCTTTTTACCGATATCATGAAGGATATGGCCAGCCTTTCGAAGGAAGAGCGGCCCCTGTTTGGTAAAAAGGTCAACGAGGTGAAGCAGGCTCTTGAAGCCCACTACCTTCAGTGTGAAACCGAACTGAAGAAACAGGAACTGGAAGCCAAAATGTTGGCCGAAGAGGTCGATATGACCTTGCCGGGTCCTGCGCACTTTCAGGGCAGCGAACATCCCGTGGCCAAAGTGACTCGAGAAATTTACGAGATCATGTCTCGGTTGGGTTATAGTCTGCGCCAGGGTCCTATGATTGAAAAAGATCAGTACAATTTTGAAGCCTTAAATATTCCCGCAGACCATCCAGCGCGGGATATGCAGGATACTTTTTTCATCGATCCTACTCATGTTTTGAGAACCCATACTTCGCCGATACAGATTCACAGTTTGGAATCTGAAAAGCCACCTTTGCGAATCATCGGTACGGGCGCGGTGTTCCGTTGTGACAGTGATATTTCTCATTTGCCTCACTTTCATCAAATTGAAGGCATGTGTGTGGATGAAAAGATATCCATGGCCGATCTGAAGGGAACTATCAGCTTTTTTGTGCGCGAGTTTTTTGGTGCTGGTTTGAAGACTCGTTTTCGTCCCAGCTTTTTTCCTTTCACGGAACCCAGTGCAGAAGTGGATTGTTCCTGCCCCATTTGCAAAGGCAAGGGCTGTAGCATGTGCAAACAGACGGGTTGGGTTGAAATTGGTGGATGTGGTTTGATCAACCCTAAGGTTTTCCAACACGCGGGCGTGGAATATCCAAGATGGCAAGGATTTGCCTTTGGTTTTGGTATTGAGCGCATGGCTATTATCAAGTATGGCGTGGATGATATTCGTTTATTCCCAGAAAATGACACTCGTTTCTTAAGGCAGTTTCCCTCATGAAAATAAGTTTACGTTGGTTGAATGACTTTGTTGATGTGACAGAATTTTTAACGGCTCCGCAGCCTTTGGCAGACCGCTTGACAGCGGCGGGACTTGAGGTCGAAGAGATCACAAATCGAGCCAAAGATTATGAAAATGTGGTGGTGGGTTTGATTTTGGAAAAAGATCGCCATCCTAATGCGGATAAACTCAGCCTGTGCAAAGTCACAACAGGTCAGGGAGTTGTTCATCAGATTGTTTGTGGAGCTCAAAATCATAAGGCCAATGATAAAGTCATCGTGGCATTGCCTGGGGCCGTCTTGCCTGGAAATTTTGCCATCAAGCAATCGGTGATTCGTGGTGTAGATTCAGGTGGAATGTTATGTTCGTTGAAGGAATTGGGCTTGGCTCAAGAAAGCAACGGCATTGAGATTTTGCCAGAAGAGGCTCCCATCGGAGAATCCTTTGCGAAGTACCAGGGTCTGGATGATGTCACCGTCGAGTTAAAAGTAACACCGAATCGTTCGGATTGTTTAAGTCATTATGGTTTGGCTCGCGAAATTGCGGCATTGCTGGAGCGACCCTTGAAAGTTGTGAAGCCTGAATGGAAGCCCGCTTCTGATGTTTCGGTGAAGGTTGATTTGCAAGTGAAGGAATCTCGATTATGTCCACGGTATTGTGGTCGCGCGGTTCAGAATGTGAAAGTGGGGCCGTCTCCGACTTGGTTGAAAAAACGTCTTGAATCCGTGGGGATGAAGTCCATCAATAACATCGTCGATGTGACAAACTACGTGATGATGGAACTTGGTCAACCCATGCATGCCTTTGATGCGGCCAGCTTGGCTGGTTCGGTGATTCGAGTGGATAAAGCCAAAGCCGGTGAAAAATTCACCACTTTGGATGGCACTCAGATCACTTTAACTGGTGAAGAATTGATGATTGCCGATGCTGAAAAGCCTTTGGCGATGGCAGGAGTGATTGGTGGCTTGCAGTCAGGTGTGACGGATGCCACGACAAATATCTTTTTAGAATCCGCCTTCTTTTTACCAGCAACGGTCAGAAAATCGTTGCGAGCTCATGGCATCACCACAGATTCAGGTTACAGATTTTCCAGAGGTGTCGATCCCAATGGAGCCCTTGTGGCATTGGATCGTGCGACAGAATTGATCCTTCAGGTGGCGGGGGGGCAAGCGGATTCAAAGTGTTGGGATATCTTTCCTGAACCTTCCGTGACAGCACCCATCACTATTTCAGCAGCGATGGTGTCTGATCGCTTGGGCTATACGGCCACAGAAGAAAATTTACAAAATTATCTTCTGCGTTTGGGATGCAAGGTTGAAAAAAAGGATGATCGTTTGGAAGTCCAAGCTCCTTCCTATCGTTTTGATCTGGAGACGGAAATGGATCTTGTGGAAGAATATGCTCGTATCCATGGATATGAGCATATTCCTGAAAGCCTTCCTTCAAAAACAGTGGTCCCTTCAGTTCATGATCGCGAATATGAATCGAATTTGCAAATTTCTCAGATTTTGCGGGGGCAGGGTTATTCTCAGGCTATGAACTTTGCCTTTGTTTCAGAAGCTCAGGAAAAACAATTTGTCGGTAACTTTCAAAATCTGAATGCTGCTGGTTTGAATTGGAGTGAACAGCGTATTCGCCTGATGAATCCTTTGTCGGAGGATTTGAATGTCATGCGAGGGACGCTCAGTTACGGCCTTTATAAAAACATTGTGACGAATTTTCATCAGGGGAACCATCAGGGGCGTCTGTTTGAGTATGGCGGTGTTTTTCATTGGAAGGGAAGCTACCAACAAACTCCACGCCTGGCCCTGGCAGCCTGGGGGCAGTTGCAGTCGATGTGGGATTCTTCAGGTTCCTCCGAGCTGGCGAAGGCTCCGGTGGTTTTTGAATTAAAGTCCGCCATTGAGTCTCTGTTGAAAGTTTGGAAGATTCAAAGCTACGAATGGATCACTCCACAAAATCGCGGAGAGGTGCCGTCCTTCCTTCATCGCGGTCAGTACGCTTGGTTGAAGGTGGAAGGGCGTGTGATTGGTTTTATTGGAACCCTTCATCCGACTTTGGTGGCTGATCAAAAGTTACGTGTGGATGTGGCTTTGGCCGAACTGGATGCCGAGGTTTTCGTGAAGTCGGGATCTCGAGGATTCAAGTTTCAGTCCCTATCCAAGTTCCAAGCTGTTGAACGGGATTTGTCTTTAGTGATGTCCAAACAAGTGGCCTCGGCAGCGATCTTGAAAGAGATCAAAAAAGTTGCAGGTCCATTGCTGGTGTCGGTTCAAGTTGTGGATATGTACCAAGGGGATAAATTGCCTGTGGGGCAAAAATCTTTGACCGTACGTTTGCATTATCAGTCTCAGGAAGCCACTTTGCAGGACGCAGTGATTCAAGAGCAGCAACAAAAAGTCTTGGCGGCCCTGGAAAAACAATTTTCCGCCAGCTTACGATAATTTGACTTGATTGTTGGCCTCGAATTGTTAGCCTAATTCTAGGTTGATGCAGGAATTTCAACAGGAGAATGAACCATCATGGTAGGACAAAACGTCGGTAATTCAACAATGACCAAGGCGGATATTGTTGAAAAGGTATATGAGAAGATTGGTTTTTCAAAAAAAGAAGCTTCCGAACTTGTGGAGCTTGTTTTTCAAACATTGAAAGATCGCCTGCATCAGGGGGAAAAGGTCAAAATCTCTGGCTTTGGAAACTTTGTCGTTCGTAAGAAAAAAGAGCGTGTAGGTCGTAATCCTCAAACGGGAGAGCAGATCAAGATCACGGCTCGTCGAGTTTTGACCTTTCGTCCTAGCCAGGTTTTAAAAGCCATGCTGAACGGGGAAGAATACGCCCATCTTATTGATCATGATGATGAGGATTCTGAGGATTAAAATTTGATTTCAGTGGATGACCTGCTCTTGCAGGAGGTAGCAGCGATCCCTGATCGCATGTCCTTTAAAATTGGGGACGTCGCTGACCTTGTCGGCGTTCCAACCTATGTGCTTCGTTACTGGGAATCTGAGTTCGAAATATTAAGGCCCAAAAAAGCAGCCAATCAACAACGTATTTATAGCCGTAAGGACGTGGAAAACGTCCTCTTGATCCGCAAACTCTTGCATCGGGATAAGTTTTCGGTCGAAGGCGCCCGTGGTGCCCTTTCGGGACTGAGATCGGATCTTCATAAGGAAAAAAATTGGGTGGATGCCCAGGTCAAAATCGATGCTTTACAGAACCAAGCTGACCAGTTGATTTTGGATATTCGACGCCTTCGGAAAACATTTCAAACCGGTTCTTTCGGAAAAGGATAGCCTTTGACTTTTTGTTAATTTTTCGTCAATGATTCCCGAGTTCATAACTGAAGTAGGTTGAATTATGATGAAGGAATTACTTTCAAGAGTCCTTGTCTTTATTTTTGCATGTGCCATAGCAATGGCCGTGTCTTTTGCTCACGCAGAAGAACCCACAATTTCAGAAGGCCCCAATGTTCAAAAAGCAAATTCATCTTCCAAAGAAATTTTAACACTGAAAGATTTTTTGCGTCGGGTTTTAAAAAATAATCGTGAAATTTTAGTCAAAGAAAAAGAGCTTGAAAATGCAAAGTGGAATGAAAGATCCGCATGGGCTACTTTTTTTCCGTCTGTGGATTTGACTCTTTCGAAGACAGAAGCCTTAAAAAAGGATCCAACAACTCATGAAGATGAAAATGGCAATGTCGTTCAAGATCCACCAGGACCAAGTTTTTTAGAGTCCTTGGGGACTCATACATCAAGTCTAGGTGTTTCATTCAATTTGTTTAATGGAATGAGAGATCTAATCAGTTTAAGAGCGGCTCAAGTCAAGTACCGTCAGGCCCAGGCGTCCTTGAAGGAAACTCAGTCTAAAACCTTAAAAGAAGCGATTATTTCGTATACTCGAATTATTGCAATTCATAAGTATCTTCAACTTTTTCATGCTTATAAATCTCGTCGACAAGATAATTTTGATATTGTGAAGCTTCAATATGCCCATGGCAAAGAAGATCAGGGATCTGTATTACTCTGCCAGGCTTATCTTGATTATGTGGATGCCATGATTCTTCGTTATGAGCGTATTTTGAGGCAAACAAATGAAGACTTGTTGGAGTTCATGGGGGAAGAAATAACTTCAAGTATGTATGTTGATTTGAACTTTCAACTTTCAATTGAAAAACCATCTGAGCCAATCAATGGATTTAAGGATTTAATAGAAAACCGTGAAGAATATATGAACGCGGTGTACAGCGAACTTTCAGCTCATGACAACATTCGATCTGCGCAAGCTGATTTTTTGCCAAAACTTGATCTAACAGCAACAGGATCTTCCTCATCCACGGATCTTGATTTTGGACGCCAGCAAGATTGGAATTTAACCTTGAATTTGACTATACCGCTGTTTAATGGTGGGAAAAGTTATTCTGGTCTACAAGAAATGAATAACAAGTGGCTTATCAAAAAAATAGACAAAGAGATAATTTATATTTCTACCAACAAATTGCTTCGGGATGCCTTTTATAAATATGATGAGGCTTTTGTAGAGTATGGAATCTCTCAAACTATTATTAAAGCCCGTCGCTTGAAAACGGCCATTACCCGCGAAAGATATCGCGCAGGTTTATCAAAGTTTGATTCATGGGATAGTGCGGAAACTGATCTATTTAAAGAGGAACATAATCTTATTGCGTATTATAGAGAAGCATTGATTGCTCAGGTTGAATGGTGGCATTTATCTGGGAAAGGTTTTGATCATTTATGGAAATAAAGCCCAAAAAAATTGGCTTATTACTGCTTATCTTTATTTTTGGCGTTGCTCTTGGTTGGTTATTACCATTCAAGGGTAGTTTATCCGTGCATTCGAACTCAAGCAAATCCAGTCAGATATTCCGAGTTCAACGTACTAAGCTGGTGACCAGTATGACAAGTACGGGAGCGGTTGAACCACAAAATAAGGTGAAAATTCAACCTAACACGGGCGGACGCATCGAAAAGATTTTAGTCAAAGAAGGTCAGTACATTTCAGAAGGTGCTGTCGTGGCTTTAATGAGCTCAACAGAAAGAGCTGCGTTGATGGATGCAGCAAGAGCCAAAGGTCCAGAAGAAGTTCGACGATGGGAAGAAATTTATAAACCCATGCCCATCATTACACCCATTGCAGGAACAATGATTTCGATCAAGGTTCAACCAGGTCAGTTAGTTCTTGATACTGACAATATCATGTTTGTTTCAGATCGACTAACGGTCAGAGCGAACGTCGATGAGGCCGATATTGGAAAAGTGCGACTTCATCAGAATGCAAAAATTATTTTGGACTCTTATCAGAATGAATCCATCGAAGGAGTCGTTGATCACATTGCGTTTGATTCAAGCACTGTCAACAATGTCACTACATACATTGTCGATGTTATCCCTAAAAAAAATGCACAGAAAATGCGAAGTGGAATGACGGCGAATGTCAGCTTTGAATTGGAAACAAAACCATCAGCTCTTGTTGTTTCGAACATGGCCTTGCAATGGGAAGATGGGAAATACTACGTGTGGAAGTTGTTAGATCAGAATTCAAAGAAACAGGAAAAAGTTGAGGTCAAAATCGGCTCAACGGATGGGCGTGTATCAGAAGTTTTGGAAGGCCTCAGCGAAAATGATGTTGTGACATTAATTCATACCGAAGTCGGAGCAAAATCACAAAATTCACTTCCATCCACCCCGCAGGAATCAGGCTCGAATGATTGAGCTTAAGAATATTCGAAAGACCTATCAACTTGGGGAACAAACCATCTGTGCTTTGGATGATGTTTCTTTTCAGATTCAGCAAGGTGATTATGTCGCGATTATGGGGCATTCGGGTTCTGGTAAATCCACTTTGATGCATATTTTGGGCCTTCTTGATTCACCCACTTCAGGTCAACTTTCTTTCTATGGTCAAAATGTGGATGGACTTAATCAGGAAGAGCAAGCCCTGCTTCGTCGAGATGTGATTGGGTTTATTTTTCAAAAATTTCATTTATTGGCTAAGGACTCAGCTCTTGAAAATGTCATGCTTCCTGCTTTTTATCGACGACTTTTTCATCAAAAAGAAAGAGCTTTGAATCTTCTATCTAAGGTGGGTTTGGGTGATCGCGCGGAACAGGTGCCCTCTAAAATGTCAGGAGGACAGCAGCAGCGTGTTGCTATTGCAAGGTCTCTGATGAATCAGCCTCAAGTGATATTAGCCGATGAACCCACAGGAAATTTAGACGAAGCCAGCGAAAAACAAGTCTTGGAAATTTTAAAACAACTTCACCAAGATGGGATGACGATCATTGTTGTGACTCACGATGAAACGGTGGCATCCCATGCCAATCGCGTGATTCACATGAAAGATGGAAAAGTTTTTTCAGACATCACAAAAGAAAAATTGAAGTCGTGTTTTGTGAATTCGGAAGAAACAAAAAATAATTCCAATGTAGCGAATTCATCTTTGGATATGAAAGGTGTTCGTTCTGCTTCATTGCTTCCCTTTTTGCTTCCATCATTGAAATTAGGTTTGCAAACACTCAGTCGGCATAAGGTGAGAACCGTTTTGTCTTTATTGGGAATTTTGATGGGGGTTTCCTCCATCTTAGGTATTCTTTCGCTGGGACAAGGAGCGCAATCTGAAATTGAAAAAAATCTGGCTTCTTTGGGGGGGCGAGTTTTAAGTTTAAGAAATGGCGTTCGTCATAAAGGTGCCCAAGTCATTAATGCAGGTAGTGCTTCGATTTTAACGTATACAGATGCTTTAGATTTACAAACGCAGTTACCAGGGATTGATCGAGTCAGTGCGATAGCAACCGGTTCTTCTGTGGCAAAGTTTGATAATACAAATGTTCCAATCACTCTTGTGGGAGTCAGCCCCTTATATCCAGTGATTCGCAAATGGGAAATCCAAGTAGGGCGTTTTTTTACTCCGAATGAATATGAAAATGCAGAAACAGTTGTAATCCTTGGCGGATTTTTAGCGAAGCAGCTTTGTGGAGGTATTTCCTGTCTAGGTCAAACAATTAAGATCGATCACATAGCCGTGAAGGTTGTTGGTGTTTTGAAGGAAAAGGGCCGATCAACAATGTTCAGCCAAGACGAGAATGCTTGGATGCCCTTGGAAGCAGCTCAAAGAAGAAGTTTTGGTCGAGTGACCGTCGGCGCCATTGATATTGAAGTGAATGAAAAATATGACCTCAATCTGGTGAAAAATGACGTCCTTGATTGGATCAAGCGCCGACATGAAGTTGCCCTAGCAGACCAAGACGATGCTTTTCAGGTTGAAGATATGACCTCGGTTCGAGAAGCTCACACTCGCAATCAAAAAACATTGCAATTATTGTTAACAACATTGGCGTCCATTTCACTTTTGGTCGGTGGAATTGGAATTATGAATATCATGATTGTTTCGGTGACAGAAAGAACTCAAGAAATAGGCCTACGTAAAGCTCTGGGGGCGACCTCCAGAGAGGTTCTTTTGCAGTTTCTGATGGAAAGTTTAGCTCTAACGGGATTAGGGGCTGTTTTGGGAACTGCACTAGGTCTTCTTGCCGCGATCGTTGGTGGGTACCTTCTGGATTGGCCTTCTGAAATTGGCCCCATGTCGATTCTGATTTCAGCAGGAAGTGCTATTTTGGTGGGTCTGGTTTTTGGAATTTATCCAGCTCGTCAAGCAGCTCAACTTCATCCTATCGAAGCTCTTCGCCATGAGGGCTAGTAAAACTTTGGAATAACCCAAAGACATCCACGCTAAAAAAAATGCGACACTTCCGAAAAGGAAGGTCGCATTGAAAAATTCTTAACTTTGGTGAACGATTTTACAATGTTTTACCAAGTGTTTTCTCAATAGGTCGTCGAACAATCAGGAAGAAAAATCCTGCTGCGACTCCAAGCACAGTCATCAATAAGAAAAATTGAGTCGGAGACATCAAAGAGTAAAAACTTCCCAGAATTCCTGATGCAAGATTACCGAATGCGCTAGATAAAAGCCAAACGCCCATCATCGTTGAAAGAAGTCTTCTTGGAGCCATTTTATTCACCAAGGATAATCCAATCGGCGAAAAGTAAAGCTCGCCCAGTGTGAAAATCAAGACTGTTAAAACAGTCCATAAAGGAGTTGTCTTTCCAACTGCAGGCATAAATTTTTCTGCCATGATAATGACGATATAAGCAAGACCGCAGTAGATACTTCCAATTCCCATCTTTGTAATGGAAGATGAAATAGATTTGGAAACTTTTGCTTTCCATACCCAGTATGAAGCCAATAGTGGAGTCAATATAAAGATCAATGCTGGATTCAATGATTGGAAGAACGTCGAAGGCATTTCCCAACCCCAGAAGTTCCAATCCACTTTTTCATCCACCCAAAGTTGAAGAACATTTCCTTGTTGTTCGTAAATCGCCCAAAAGAAAATATTCAAAAAACATAAACAGATAATCGCAAAAATGGATTTTTTCTCGGCAGAAGTCAGAGACTTTTTCACTTCTCGTGTCTCTGCCAATTTGTGTTTTGAATCTTGAGGAAGTAAGCGTGAACCCAGCCAGTAAATAGCTAGACCAAATATCATACCTACGCCTGCGGCTCCGAAGCCCCAGTGCCAGCCAACTTTTTGCCCCAAGTATCCGCAAATCAGTGGTGAAAATGTGGCACCAAGATTGATTCCCATATAGAAAATTCCGAAGGCAGAATCACGGCGAGGATCGTTTTCGT
Organism: uncultured Pseudobdellovibrionaceae bacterium; assembly: GCA_964522115.1. Classification (GTDB taxonomy): domain Bacteria; phylum Bdellovibrionota; class Bdellovibrionia; order Bdellovibrionales; family Bdellovibrionaceae; genus CAZFSX01. The sequence goes on from CAZFSX010000023.1 coordinate 12,511, forward strand.
CATATAAGCTACCGACTTGAGTGGAAATATTTGGTTTGAAAGCTCCATTTCCAAGGACAAGGAAGAGCAAGGCAAAAAGAAAGTGCTGTTCGCTGGCCATCAAGAAGTGTCCAATAGCCATCAGAACTCCGCCCACATAAACGGTTTTACGTTGTCCCCATAATTTGTCCGCAAGAAGTCCTCCAACAAGAGGAGTTGCATAAACAAGCCCTGTGTAGAGTCCGTAAATTTGGGAACTCATTTGCTGGATATTCATCTCGCCATACATGCTGACCAAAAAGTTATGTAAGCTGTTGTATCCAAAAACTTCTGCAGCACGAGCTGGATCAGTTAAAAGATACTGAGTCATATACAGCACAAGCAAGGCGCGCATTCCATAATAAGAAAAGCGTTCCCACATCTCTGTGAAGAAAAGGACGTAAAGACCTGATGGGTGACCGAAAAACTCTCGGCGGTGAAGGTATCTAGCAACGGAATCTCTCATTTATTTTTTCTCCTTATATTGTTTTGTAAGAATTCGATTTATTTTATTTTGAATAAACATATTATTAGGTTCTAGTTTTTGGATTGTTTCAAGAATTTCAAGGGCCTTGCTGAGTTCTCCCATTTTTTCGTAAGCTCTTGCCAGATTGATCCAGTTAAAGTTATCTGAAATTCCACTTAAAATTCCTTGCTCCAGGCGGGATGCGGCTTCTTGGTATCGTCCAAGTCCAATCAGAGAAGTGGCTAAGTGACCAAGGATGACAGGGTCCTTTGGAAATAACTGGAACAATTTTTGACTAGAAACAAGAGCTTTGTCGAACTGATCTAAGTGAAGATAGCAAATAACAGCCAAATCTTCGTAATCCGAGACATTCTTTCCGTTCTTGATCAGATCATTCAAAACGACCAGGGCATCTTCATAACGTTGCATTTTGATCAAAGTTCGAGCCTGGTATTTCATATAAAATTCATTGTTGGAAGAGCCTTGGGCCGCTTTCAAAGTCAATTGATAGGTTTCTTCGAAGAGTTGAGCACTCTGTTCGGGTTTGGAGGACTCTAAGGATGAAGCTTTTAAAAATTGAGTTTCAATCATTGCGCCAACGGAAAATTGGTCTTGTGGGTAAAGTTGTTTCATTGAGTTCAGCAAAGCAATGGACTCATCATACATTCGTAAGACTTTGAGAATTTTATAGCGGAGTTTTAAAAAATGTCGATTGGGTATTTTCTTACGTGAAAGAGCTCGATCAATGGAGACCAGTGCTTCCTGGGGACGTCGAAGTGAAAAAAGAACATCCGAATAAAGAAAGTCCAGGGACGAGGGGCGCTGATCTTCTGGAATATTATTTTCTATCAAGGTCAGTGCTTCCATCAGCTTATTCGTATGCTGGAGTGCGCGAGCTCGCAGTTCAATAATTTCAAAATCCTTCTGTTGTCCTTCTGTTAGGTGTTCGGATTTATCGAGAAGTTCCTGATCTCTTTCTTCAATGCGAAGAAGCTCTAGTTCAAGCTTTAGGATTTTTTCCGAGTTGGGGTGCTCTGACTTCATTTTTGAAATGATTTTTTCCAAAAGTTTTTTGTCCCGGAGCCAGAGCGATAAGCTTCCTAGGTGTCCCCATTCTGATTCTTTCAAAGAACCTTTTCTATACAAGTTTTCCGCGATTTTTTTTGGATTTTCGTTTCGCTCATCAGCAGGGATTTTGGAAAGTGTTTTTGCTAGAAGTATATTTAAATTCGTATTCTCAGGATCCTCTTTTAAAGCCAGTGTCAGCTCCTGGTGAGCCTCTTTAAGGCGTCCTAGAGACATCGCAGATAGAATATACTTCATGCGGGCATCGTAGTGATCGGGCATGATTTTTAGAATTTGAGCCGAGATAGAGAATACTTTTGATGGATTGAGTATTCGAGTCCCGTTCAGAAAAGTCTCCATTTGATTTTCAAGAAGTAATACGTCCTTGGGGATTTCTCTGTGGGATCGAGTCGATGGAAAGATATCATTGCACTGAAGGGGCTCCGCCATGGATCGGATGCCAAAGAAAATCAGTAAAAGGCTGACGGCAAAAAGGGTTCCAGCTGTGCTTTGATGAAAGCGGGGCAGGGGGCGAAGATCCATCATCCAGAGGCTCCTTTTATGTTCGATTTGAAAAGAGGGGAATCTATCCAAATCACGGACGAATTTCTACTTAAAACTGCTTTATGCGCAGATATGGAAAAAATTCCAAAGTTGGGTCTTGTAGATCTTGTATCCAGGTATCCAGAAACAGGGGCTGGAACATAGGCAAGAAGACTGCTATAAGAAAGGCGATATGGGACAAAATAAGAAGAAAAATGAAGTAAATTCCGCTGGGGATCGATTCCAGGATTTTTACCGCCAACATTACAAAGATCGGTGGGAAGTCCTGTCCAATGCTTTGACACAGGATTCAGGACAAATTGCAAGGCCGAATAAGTTCTTAAAAAATAATTCGCTAGAGAAGCATGCCGACAGTTCTTTTCACCGTCTTTCTTTTGAAGAAATGATATTGCCACCGAAGCCAGAGGGGTTTGTTGCAGAAATCCCTCGAGATCCAGAAACAGGCCTTCTGAGTTATTACATCATGGATCCTGCCAGCTTGTGGCCTGTGGTGGCCCTGAGTGTAACCCCTGGAATGCGTGTGCTGGATATGTGTGCAGCCCCTGGGGGAAAGACTTTAGCCATTGCAGAGCAATTATTCTTAGGAACGCAACACCCAGCATCCTCATCTCATTCTGTCCAGCTACAGATGGACCTACAGCAACTATCTGCAGATTCGGAATTAATAGCCAACGAACCATCGGAATCTCGCCGTGATCGATTGACGAAGGTTTTAAGACAGTACATTCCAGAACATTTTCGTAAGCAATGCAGGGTTACAGGCCGTGATGGAGGTTTGTTTGCTTTGAAAGAAGCCGAAGGATTTGATCGGATTTTGGTGGATGCTCCATGTTCAGGAGAACGTCATCTGTTGCAGAATCAACAACAGCTGCAGGAATGGTCCATTCAGCGAAGCAAGGGATTGGGTCAGCGCCAGTATGCTTTGTTGACGTCGGCATTGATTTGTTTGAAGCCTGCAGGTCGACTTGTTTATTCCACCTGCGCACTCAGTCCCTTTGAAAATGATCAAGTCATTGAAAAACTGTTGAAGAAGAAAGAAGGCTTTCGTGTGATTCCTTCTGAAGATTGGCAATCCCTTGCGCAGAGAAGTCCTTGGCAGTTACCAAGTCTGGAACCTATGGAATACGGTGCGATGATTTTCCCCGATCACAATGGCTACGGACCCATCTATTTGTCCGTGCTACAGAAGGATGAATGATCAATAAGATGGGCCCTATGAACAAGGTCTGTGAAAAACTCCGTTACCATCGAGGTCTCTTGGGAACCGAAGCTGGACTTCTTGTGTTGATCAACAAGCTGCTTTGATAAGAAGTATCTATTTTTGCAGTAAGTTGACCAAAAGAATTATAATAAAAGCCTTGTGGAACGGGTTTGTATATTTGGCGAACAAAGCCTTCTGCTGTCACAAACTGTCCATTTTGATCATGCCCAGAATAGCTGGATCCATAAATATTCAATGTGAATGAGTGACCATGACTGTCTGTGGTCCAGTGTGAACAGCGAACAGATTGCGCGCATTGAGAAATGACTCCAGCAGAGCTGAGAAGATTTTTTTCATAATCTTCAGGAGCTAGGTTTCCAAAACCAAGTGACATGACAAGGTCTCTGTTGGCTTGTAAAAAAGCAAAGTTCCATTTTCGATATTTTGTTTGCATAAACAGTGTGCCTAGTTGTCGTGAAATCATGCCATCGTTAAAATTTGGAATGAAACCTAAGTTTGACATGGAAGAAGCTAAATCTGCTCGAAAGGCGTTCGGGAATTTTTGCCAAAATAAGCTGCCAAATTGGAGTCCGGCGGAATCTGCTATCAGCAATTTTTGCCCTACACCTGAGAGTTCATTTTCGAATGCTGGTAAATTCAGTAGAGCTCCAATGGCCCCAGCGCTAGATCCTTCTAGGATAAAGTCTTGAATTTTATGATTTTGAATAATTCCTTGTCTGTTCAAATAACGAAGTGATTGCTGAATATTATGCTGTCCCCAATGACGGAAGGGTTGATTTCCGTAAAAGGCGGTGTGTTTTCCAGCGTACACGTCAGCAGTACAGTAGGGAAACACAATAGCTGTATGACGAGTAAAAGGAGTTCGGCGTGGATCATCAGAAGTTAAAACTGTGGATTTTTCACCGCCGTAGTAAAGAGGTACCTTAAATCCATCAAAGGAAAGATTATCCTTTTGGAT
>CAZFSX010000024.1:0-12663 GCA_964522115.1 uncultured Pseudobdellovibrionaceae bacterium
GAAAAACTTGAACAAAATTTAGGTTCCGAGTTTGATTTGGTCGATGTTCTTATGTTGGGTGGTGAAAAAACTGTCATTGGCCAACCTCTTGTTAAGAATGCTAAAGTGACTGTGGTTGTAACAAAACAATCTCGCACTCGTAAGCAAATCGTTTTCAAGAAAAACCGTCGTAAAGGTTACAGACGCTTCAACACTCACCGCCAGCTTTTCACAGAGTTGTTTGTAAAATCCATCACTTCTCCGGAAGGAAAAGTTGCTGCGACAGACATCCAAGCTCCAGTTGTTGACGTGACAGCCAAACTTGAAGATCGTTTGAAAACACGCACAGAAACTCGCTTGGCAAATCGTCAAACGAAAGAAACAAAAGCAGAAAAAGTAGTTCGCAAAACTGCAACGAAAAAAGCCGCAGCTCCTAAAAAAGCAAAAGCGACAAAAAAAGTTGCAAAAAAAGCAACAACTGCGAAAAAGAAAACTGCGAAGAAAACATCTAAAAAAGCATAATTTTTGATTTTTTATAGGAGTAAGACATGGCATCGAAAAAAGCCGGTGGTAGTACCAAGAACGGACGGGATTCACACAGTAAGCGCTTAGGCGTAAAACGTTTTGGTGGACAAAAAGTTCTTCCAGGAACAATTATCCTTCGCCAACGCGGAACACAGTTCCTTTTGGGCAACAATGTTAAAATGGGTCGTGATTTCACAATTTATTCTATTGTAGAAGGTCTTGTGAAATTTGAACGCTACACGAAAGAAAAATTCAAAGTTAGCGTTTACCCAAAACCAGCTTAATTTCATTTCCAATAATGAAGTTGCACAAAAAGGAGCCCATCATGGCTCCTTTTTGCTTTTGTGAGGGGCCATTTTCAGGAGTTTTTTATGAAATTTATCGACGAAATTCATATTATCGTAGGCTCTGGCAAGGGCGGTCCCGGCTCTGTCAGTTTTCGTCGTGAAGCTATGGTTCCTCGTGGGGGTCCTGATGGTGGCGATGGCGGTAAGGGTGGAAATCTTGTGCTGAAGGTTGACCCTAATATCAATAGCCTTGTTGATTTTCGGCCTTTTAAAAAATACTTGGCTCAAAATGGTGGACAGGGAGAAGCAAGGAACTGTTCTGGTGCCGATGGCAAAGATTTGGTTCTTCCCGTTCCGCATGGAACTCTTGTTCGTGATACCGAAGGCAATATCCTTGTCGATATGACAGATATACAAGAATACATCTTGCTTCATGGTGGTCGTGGAGGAAAAGGTAATACTTTTTTTAAAAACTCTGTGAACCAGGCTCCTGAACACGCCCAGCCCGGCGAACCTGGGGAAAGCCTAGAAGTTGTTCTTGAGCTGAAGTTGATTGCAGATGTTGGAATCATTGGTTTTCCCAATGCAGGGAAATCCACTCTGATCAGCCGTATCTCAGCGGCTCGTCCTAAAATTGCTGACTATCCATTTACAACATTAACTCCTCAATTGGGGGTAGTTAAGGCAGCTGATTATAGAAGTTTTGTTGTTGCGGATATTCCTGGTCTTGTCGAAGGTGCCCATACAGGAGTTGGCTTGGGAATTCAATTTTTGAAACATATTGAACGCACCAAGGTCTTTGTTCACTTAATTGATGTCTCTGGCGTTTCACAAAGAAGCCCTGAAGAAGATTTTGCAGCAATCAATCGTGAACTTAAAATGTACGATCAAGCCCACGAAAGCAAGGATGGGTTCTTTCCATTGTCAACTCGCCCTCAACTTGTTGTTTTCAACAAAATGGATGTTCTGTCTTCGGATGATCTGCAACGTAAAATAAATAGTTTTTCAAAAAAAACGGGGATTCAGCCCCTGGTTATTTCTGCTGTTTCTGGAAAAAATATCGACTCTTTAGTTTTGAAGATTTCAGATTATGTTTTTCAAAAACAAGAAAGTGAGTCTTTATGAAAATTGGTATTTTTGGCGGGACATTCAGTCCTCCACACTTAGGACATATTGCTTGTGTTGACACTGTCCTAAAAAAAGCAGGCTTAGATAAAGTCCTTGTTATTCCCGCGTCTCGCAACCCGCTAAAACATCCCGTGGAAGGCCCTTCCGCGGAAGACCGATTTGCAATGACGAAGCTTGCTTTTTCAGATTTTGGCGCCAACGTCAGTGTTGATTCCCGCGAACTTGATCGCGGTGGAGCAAGTTACACCATTGAAACTGTTCGATCACTACAAAAAGAAAATCCTTCTGATGAGTTTTACTTGATTATCGGCATGGATAAAATGGAAGAGCTGGCAGACTGGAAGGAAGCTGAAAACCTTTTGAAAGAGGTCCATTTTATTTTTGTTTCACGGCCTGGCTTTGATTTTCCAAAGGACAAAACAGACCTGCCTGAATTTCTACAACAACAAACCGGCGACTTTGACTTTAACTTCGTCGAACTAAAAACTGGAAAAACAATTCAGTTTCTGCGCCTCAAGGATGTTGAAATCTCTGGGACAGAAATTCGCAAATGGCTGCGTATTGGAAAGAGTGTTCAAAAGTACTTACCTTTGGCGGTTGAAAACTACATTCGTGAACATAAACTGTATGCTCCCCTGAAAGATCGCATTGGTGACTTTGAAGCTTTTACTCACTTCTGTGCCCAAGTGATCTTTGATAAAAAAGGTATTCAGCCACGAGCCTTTGACCTAACGGCTCTTTCTGCACCCACGGAATATACCCTTGTGGCCTCAGGTACATCGACTCGTCATGCAGCGGCCCTTGCTGAAAATATCATGCAGGCAGTGAAGGCCGAATACAATGTCCACGCCTTAAGCCTTGAGGGAATCGAGGAAGGACGCTGGGTCTTGATCGACTACGGAGCTTTAATCGTTCACATTTTCTATGATTATGTTCGACAAGAATATGCATTAGAAAATTTATGGAAAAACGGCAAAGAACTTAGCCTTTCTGATAAAAAATTATGAAGTTTGTTTTTATGACCTTGGCCTCTAGCAATGAGGCCTGGAGTCTTGAAGCTCGTCAGCTCTACCAACAAAAAATTGGTCATTATGTTTCATTCGAACACAAGCATTTGAAGCCCAAAAAGCATGCTCGTGAAAACAAAGATCAAAAAATAAAATCTGAATCCGATGAAATCCTTAAACAAATTGAAAACTCGGACTTCTTATTACTGTTTGATGAAAAGGGGAAAACTTTTGACTCCATTTCCTTTAGTCGTCAACTGGAACAACAGATGAGTGGTGGAAAAAAGCGCATCATCTTTCTTATCGGTGGGGCGTTTGGCGTCTCTGATGAAGTGAAGGATAGGGCTAATCTAAAAGTCAGTCTCTCATCTTTTGTCTTTAATCATTTAGTAGCAGAAGTTGTCGCTTTAGAACAAATTTATCGGGCGCTCACAATTCAAAAGAATATTCCTTATCACAATGTTTGATCCTGAAAAGAACAAGTTCGTAGACGTCTCTACGAACTCGCCTATTGAAAGCCCGATCTTGGGAGGGGCAATAAAAAAACCGACCATAAAACTCTTCCGTCTTTGGTCTTGTTTGCATCCTTCGCTGTTCTTTTGGACAACTTAACATACTAAGAACCGTTGTAAAGAATTCCTGAAAATCTTAAACAATTCTTTGGAAGAACCTCGACCTTCGTCTTAACCCATGCTGTAATTATTAGCACAATCAGGAGGATGCTTTTGCCTCAAGAAAACATCACACTTTCGAAGAAAAAAAATATTGCTTTGGTTTTAAGTGGCGGTGGTATCAAGGCTGCTGCTTTTCACATTGGGGTCTGCTTAGCTTTGAAGGAATTTGGCTTCCGTTTTGCTGGGGGCACAAAAGAGCAAGTGGAAAAAAATTTTCCGTCCGATGACCCTATGGTTATCCGGCTTTATGTAGGTTCTTCTGCTGGTTCTTTTGTGGCATCCGTGATCGCCGCTGGATACAGCCTTGAATCTCTTGTGAATGCTTTTGAGTTGGGTACAGGAGTGCCACACCCCTCTTTCACAGACCATCACACGACCTATATGAAACCCTTTTCTTATTCGAATGTTTTTAACCTGAATACAAAAAATATCTTGATGGCTCTGCCACGAACCTTGCTATCTAACCCTCTTTCCTTGCCTGGAGGCCTTGAAGGTCTGTTAAAAAACCTTTTTCGAATCAACGGATTTTTTACAACCAAAGGTGCTGAAAAATACCTTCGAGAAAGTGTCCTTTACCACAATGACTTCCATAAACTGGGAGTTAAGCTTTTTATCTTAGGAACAGAGCTGAACCACTCAAGGAAGGTTATTTTTGGCCCCGAAATATCCACAACTGAAACTGCTGATCCCATGTACTTATCTCATGTTCCGATCAGTCAAGCCGTTGCTGCTTCGACCAGCTTACCACCCTTTTTTGCTCCATTTAAAATTTTAGGGGCCGATCAACAAGAAAACTACTATTATGATGGAGAAATCCGAGACACTTTAAGTTCCCATGTCGCTGCTGATCAAGGAGCAGACTTGGTCATTTCAAGTTATTCGACACAACCGTATCATTTTGCAAAGGCTCTTGGAAGTTTACATAAATATGGGATTCCTGTTATCTTAAACCAAGCCTTATATCAATTGATCCAACAGAAGATTGAAAAATCTATCGACCACCAAAGAAGAATCAAAACTTGCTATAAGCTTGTTGATCAATATTGTTTGGAAAAAAATATCAATGATTTACAAAGAGACGGTCTATTAAAAATCATTCAAGATGTTTTTCAAATGCGACCTGAAGTGGATTATTTGTATATTCACCCAAAACCACAAAATCATGAGATGTTTTTTGTGGACCACTTTAGTCTTGATCCCAAAATTCTAGGACACATTGTCCGCATGGGCTTTAAGGCTGGAATGTCAAAGGCAAGGAAGCACTTTGATTGATCTTCTTCAATAATAAAAAGCCCCGAAACAAAAACTTACTTCGGGGCTCAAAGAGTTTCATTCAAAATTAAAATTAGACTTGCAGTACTTTTTCGACGGCCTGGAAAAAACCTCCAGAAAAAGCCCCTAAAAGAACAACTAAAACAGCGGCAGCAATGACAACAACTTTTGTTGCCAATAAAGAGCGTGGAGCCAAATCAACAGATCCATCCTTCATGTACATCACAACAATTGGACGTAAATAGTAATAAGCACTGATCACAGAATTAATGACTCCCCAAATAGCTAACCATAATAGTCCCTCGCCAATGGCGGATGTAAATAAATAAAACTTTCCAAAGAAACCAATTGTTGGCGGAATCCCTGCCATAGAAAGTAAAAATAGAGTCAAACAAAGAGCCACACCAGGACGATTTTTTGCTAAACCAGCTAGATCTTCCACTTGTAAAGAGTGATTTTCATCTTTCTCAAGTAGAGAAACAATGGCAAAAGCGCCAAGTGTCATTAAAGAGTAAGCAAATAAGTAAAAGACAACACCGCTGGTTGCAAAAGTCGAATCCTCGGAAACTCCCGCGGTGATCAATCCCACCATCAAGTAACCAGAGTGTGCAATGCTTGAATAAGCAAGAACCCTCTTCAAGTTGTTTTGCAAAACAGCAGCAACGTTGCCAACAACCATCGTAATCACAGCCAGCCATTGTAGAAAGTAAAACAAATTTTCAGAACCCATGAGGGCTCGTGTATCCAAAACGCGAATGAAAGCTCCAAAGGAAACTGCCTTGATGGCTGTTGCCATAAAAGCCGTGTGAGGAGTTGGAGCTCCCTGATAAACATCAGGAGTCCATGCGTGAAAGGGAGCAATCGACACCTTGAAACAAAACCCAAGGATCACTAAGACCACTCCCAAAAGAAACAAACGATGGCTTCCAACAAGGACTTCTGCATTCAAAGTGATGTCAGAAAGATAGGTTGAACCCGCAGATCCAAAGATAAAAGAAATTCCATACAAGAAAATGGCAGACGCAAAACTTCCCAAGATGAAGTATTTTAAAGCGGATTCTTTCGATAACTTTTCTTCATGGCTTTTTGCAATCATCAAGTACAGAGCCAAAGACATGATCTCAAGACCTATAAATGTCATTAGCAAATCATTGGAGGCGACCAAGATCAGCATGCCCAAAGCCGAGCTTAATGCCAAAAAAATCAGTTCAGAAAACTGACGTCCATTGGTGGATGGATTTTCATACATCAAAACCATCGCATAGCCAGATGCCATCAAAGCAATTAATCCCACAGAAAGAGTAATTCCGTCGAAAATTAATGCCTGAGAAAATGCCGTCTTACCCGCCGAAAAAGAAAACAACAAAAGTCCAGAGATAAACACGCCTGCTAAACCCTGAATCAAGGTTGCAACAGCCGGTTGTTCAACATTGCCTCTTAAAACTTTCACGGTGATTGGAACCAAGCTTGCTAAAAACAAAGCAATCATCGGAGAAACTAAGAGTAAATCTGTCAACGTCAGAGTATTCATCATATTCAATCCTTACTGTTTCTTCTCATCATCCGCAGTCTTTTCGTCCTGCGCAGGCACGGTGTCCTGAGTTGTTGAAGGTGCTTGTTCCATCGATTGCGATTTCACAGGTGCAACATTCTCTTGCCCATCAATCACCAATTGATAATTCATTCGATTTTCTACCAAGTGATTCAAGCTGACTTTTGAAAAACCTAAAAATTGACCTGGGAATAATCCCATCCAAAACATAAAGATGACCAAAGGAACTAAGACCATCACTTCACGTTTGTTCAAATCATGCAGAGGATGATGTTCGTCTGCAACAAGCTCTCCTTTTTGACCAAAGAAAACTCGTTTGAACATCCACAGCATGTAAACAGCACCAAATACAACACCCGTCACAGCAACACTGGCAATGATCGGTTGTGCTTTAAATGTTCCAAGAAGAATTAAAAATTCTCCAACAAAACCATTTGTCATTGGAACCGCAATGCTTGAAAGCGTCGTGATGAAAAAGAAAATTGTAAACAATGGAAGTACTGATGCTAATCCGCCGTACTTGGAAATTTCACGTGAATGAGTTCTTTCGTAAATCATTCCCACTAAAAAGAACAAAGCCCCAGTGCTGATACCATGATTCAACATCTGATAAAGAGCTCCTGTGACACCAAAATGGTTGAAAGCAAAAAGACCAAGAACCACATATCCCATATGTGATACCGAGGAATACGCCACTAATTTTTTTATGTCAGGTTGAACCATTGCAACCAAGGCTCCTTAAACAATTCATACGACTCCGACAAGAAAGAAAACCCAGTACCAGTAACTTGCTGCTTCTGGAAACAAAGGAAACGCCCATCACATCAGACCATAGGACCCAATCTTCAACATCACGCCAGCAAGAATAACCGAGCCTGGCGTTGGTGCTTCTACGTGGGCATCTGGCAACCACGTATGAAATGGAAACACAGGAACTTTGATCGCAAAAGCCAAGGCAAAGGCAAAAAATAAAAGCGTTTGAAGACTAAAGAACTGCCCGCCAACAAAAGGAATTTTTAATCGGTAGAAATCTAACAAGCTGGCGGACATCTGTCCTGTCACCTCTTGAGTTAAATACATCATGTAAATCATTGCCACCAACATCAAGACAGAACCAACCATGGTGTAAATGAAAAACTTGATTGTTGCATAAATGCGACGAGATCCCCCCCAAATACCAATCATGAAATACATTGGAACAAGAGATAATTCCCAAAATAAATAAAAGAAAATTGCATCCATTGCCAGAAAGGTTCCAAGCATCGCTGTTTGCAAAACAAACAATGAAGCATGAAAGCCTTTAACACGTTGATCGATGGCTGACCATGAACCCAAAATGATCAATGGAACCAAGAACGTAGTAAGAAGCACAAGCCACAAAGAAATCCCATCTACACCCAAGAAGTATGAAATTCCAAAACGCTCAATCCAAGGATAGCGCTCAACAAACTGCAAGGCCGCTGTGTCTGACTTGAATTGAAACAACATCACAAGACTTAGAAGCAATTCCACAACAGAGAAAAAGAAGGCCATCCATCGAATGGCATTCTTGTTGTTAGGCCACAGTCCAATCACGGCTGCAAAGAAGAGAGGAAGAAAAACAATCGCTGATAACAACATGGGTTACCTCATAAAAATAAATGATAAAGTCACAACTATTCCCAAACCGATATAGAGTGCATACTGTTGAATATTTCCATTTTGCAATCCACGCACAACCTGGCCAGCTCCTTTCACAAGGTCTGAAATCCAGTATGTCGCTTTATCGATAAAATTTACATCCACGTAATACCAAATATTTTTGCTCATTGTGACCAAAGGGTTGATGATGGTACCAAAATAAAGCTCGTCAATGCGATATTTATCACTGACCAATTCATAAAATGGACGAATCGATTGCGCAATTTTTCCAGGCAATTCTGTTTTAACAACATAAAATTGATATGCAATCACCGCGGAAATGCTAGCCAAAGTCACAGAGACTCCCATCAATACCCATTCCATGGAAGGTTCTGCTTCTGTTAAGTTTGGAATTTTTGCAATCAAAGGCTCAAGCCAGTGTTCCCAAATGTTTGCTGGGTGCCCCGGAAGAACTTCTCCGATCACATGAGGAATTCCAATCCACCCACCAATCACAGACAACAAACCCAAGACAGCTAAAGGAATCACCATAATTGCAGGTGATTCATGAGGATGAATTTCTTTTGGAACGCGACTTTTTCCCCAGAAAGTTAAAGCCATCAAGCGAGTCATGTAGAACGCCGTCAGGGTCGCGCCCAAAGCTCCGACAACCCATAAAGCTGGATGACCTAAAGGACTATGGAATGACATCCACAAAATTTCATCCTTGCTGAAAAATCCTGCAAACGGAGGCATTCCAATAATTGCCAACCAGCCCAACAAAAAGGTTCCATGGGTCCATGGCATATATTTTTTTAACGCTCCCATTTTTCGAATATCTTGCTCTTCATGCATAGCATGAATCACCGATCCAGAACCCAAGAACATCAAGGCTTTGAAAAAAGCATGGGTCATCAAGTGAAACATCGCTGCACCAAATGCACCAACCCCACACGCCAAAAACATATAACCCAACTGAGATACTGTGGAGTAAGCTAAGACTTTTTTAATATCCCATTGTGTAAGACCAATACTTGCAGCAAACAAAGCTGTTGCCGCTCCAACGATTGCAATCACCATCATCGCATTCGGTGCTGCAATAAAAAGCGAGTTTAAACGCACGATCATGTAAACACCCGCAGTCACCATTGTCGCAGCATGGATCAAGGCAGAAACAGGAGTGGGTCCAGCCATCGCATCTGGCAACCACACATACAGGGGAATCTGTGCGGACTTTCCTGTGGCTCCAATAAAAAGAAACAAACAAGACAATGTCACTGCGCCCAACCAGCTTGCTTCAGCTGTTGTTGGAGCCATCTGATTTAACTCGTGAAAGTTTAACGTTCCAAAAGTTAAAAATAAAATGAACATCCCAAGCAAGAAGGCTGCATCCCCAATTCTGTTGGTCACAAAAGCCTTCATCCCTGCTGCAGCCTTATCTTTGTCTGTAAACCAAAATCCAATCAACAAGTAAGAACAAAGGCCAACGCCTTCCCAGCCAACAAACATCACTAACAAGTTATCACCTAAAACCAGCAACAACATGTTGAACAAGAAAAGATTCAAGTAAGCAAAATACTTTGCCACACCCTTATCGTGGTGCATGTATCCGATGCTGAACAAGTGAATCAAAGATCCAACGCCCGTAATAATTAAAATCATTATCGCGCTCATTTGATCGATAACAAAAGATGCCGAAACTTTAAATTTTTCGACCGCTATCCAATCAAAAAAATTGATGCTGATATGGCGATGTTCCACTGGCAAGGAAACCAGCTCAACAACCAAAGCGATGGCACACAAAAAGGAAATACCAACCGCTGCCGTAGCAATTCCACCCGCAACGTTGGCAGAGTGTTTTTTATAGCGAAGACCATTCACCAAAAAACCCAAAAACGGGGCCAACAACAAAATTGTAAATAATAAATTCTGAGTCATAGTTATCCCTTAAGATGTTCAAAAAATCGAATGTTAACTTCTTTGAAGCGTTTAAATATGGAAACCGCCAAAGCCAAACCCACCGCAGCTTCCGCGGCAGCAATTGTCATGACAAAAAACACCATGATTTGCCCTTCTGGCTTCACTAAATATTTACTGAAAGCAACAAAGCTTAGATTCACAGCGTTTAACATCAATTCAATGGACATCAAAATAACAATGGCATTTCTTCTTAACAAAACACCAGCCATTCCAAAGCAGAATAAAATTGCAGACAAAATCAAATAATGGTTCAGACCAATTTGACCAACAACACTAGTGCTTAGCATGTGTACCACCTTTACTTCTTGCCAGCGCCACCGCCCCAACAGCAACAACCAACAGCAAAACACCCAAGGCTTCAAAGCCGAAGACATACCGTGAAAATAAAAGCTGACCTATCATCTTTGTCGTATCCACTGTCGCAGATGCAGATCCTGCCGTGATTGCGGATGTGTTTGTAAACAAATCTGATGTCAGACACAAAGATCCAATGATCAGTCCCGCAAGAACACCGACGGTTGTGATTTTTAAAAAACCTGAAATTTTACCTCGGGTAAAAGCTTTTAATTCTAGCTTCAAATCGAACAACATCAATACCATGACAAACAAAACCATCACGGCGCCAGCATAAACAATCAGTTGTACACCCGCGAGAAAGAAGGCGTCCAAAGTTACAAACAAGGCCGCAACTCCAACCATTGTCATTGCCAAAGACAATGCTGAAAAAATTGGATTCGTGAACATGAGAACGCTCAACGCACTCCCAATTGTCAGAACAGCTAAAAACCAAAATAAAAATGCATCTGCTGTCATTGCATTACTCCATGTGGGCCACGAAAAGAACAATGGCCGTCAAAATTGTATTTCCAAGAGCCCAAGGCAACATGGTCTTCCATCCCAAATCCATCAATTGATCATAACGGAATCTAGGCAAAGTCCATCGTACCTGAATAAAGATCCACAAAAAGATGGCAAACTTAATGAAAAAAGACAGGAAAAAGATCAGCGCTGTTAAGCCCGAAGCCCCACCTGCTGTTTCGCAAACAGTTTTTGCCCACTCAAGAACAACCTCAGGAGTTAATCCCGGCACAGGCAATCCATAACCTCCAAAAAAGAAAGTTGCCATTAAACCAGAAGCCACCATCATGTGACCGTATTCACCAATAAAGAAAAGAAGCATTTTAAATCCACCGTATTCCACGTGGAAACCAGCAACCAACTCTGCCTCACCTTCTGCCAAGTCAAATGGCAAACGATTGCTCTCTGCAAATGCCGCCGCAAAGAAAATCAAGGCACCAAGAGGTTGGTAGAAAATTCCCCAGTTGGGCAAAAGTTCACTGCGAATGGTATGTCCTAAAAACTGAAAATTCAAAGCCCCCTGCTGAGTCGCTATGATGCTTTTAAGGTCAAATGTTCCATACAACAAGATAACCCCAACAATTGACAACCCCAAGGCCAGCTCATAACTAATAATTTGAGCACTGGCACGCAAAGCCCCAAGTAGACTGTACTTATTGCCGCTACCCCAGCCGGCCATCAAAATAGAATAGGCTGCCAAGGAAGAAACGCCCAGAATAAACACAATTCCAACACCAACTTCATAACCTTGGATCGCAAAAGTGTAAGGCCCCCAAGTTTGACCAAACATTTGAAAAGCTTCGATCGCGACAGGAGTGCTTAAGGGAATTGCAGCAAAGGCCAACGTTGCTGGCATCAAAGCAAAGGCGGGAGCCAGGTAGTATAAAGCCTTCACTCCATTCCCAGGAAAAAATTCTTCTTTAAAAAGAAACTTCACAGCATCAGCAAGAAGCTGCGTTAATCCCAAGGGTCCTACGCGGTTAGGACCAAATCGATTTTGAATAAAAGCAGATCCACGGCGCTCCAACCAAACAAGCACAGGAACTCCCTGTACCATAAATAAAAACACAACCAACAGCTTGATAACATTGATGGTTATCTCGAAAATATCATTTCCCATGTATCAATCCCACTCTAATGCTTTTGATTTAACTTCCCAGAACAAACCGAAAATAAACACAAACAAGAAAATCATCATCGCGCCCAAAACAAAGGCGCCATGCCCAGTTGCCATAAAATCTTTAAAATTCATAGCCCATGGATACATGAAAATGATTTCAATATCGAAAATGATAAACAAAATAGCCGTCAGATAAAACTTAACGGAAATTTTTGTATCCTTTTTCTCTTGAACAGGAATTCCGCACTCATAGCTTTCTGACTTTACCTGATCCGGCGCCGTTTTGATTCCCAACTTGGAAGCAAGAAACAATAATAGCAAGCCGAAGCTAACCGTAAAAAGAGCGATAAAAATGACCCCACCTAATGGCAAAGGCTCCTCCTTTTTTGAAATTGATATTTTGTAAATCTTTTTATTTATAGCGAGTGTCGTGAAAAAAAACAAAGATTTATACGTGGAAAGAAGAATCGTTTAATGGCAAGATCCCCACCCATGAACGTAGAACATCTTTCGCTTCATGCCGAAAAAGCCCTTCTTCGACAACTGGATTTGCAAGCAAATCATCTTCGTTTGCTTGGAGGAACCAGCGTTTCCAGCTTATCTCTGCTGATCACTCAGCTGCAGGATTCGCGCTTTCATCGGCGACCTCATTTTATCGTAA
>CAZFSX010000024.1:12673-16520 GCA_964522115.1 uncultured Pseudobdellovibrionaceae bacterium
ACCACGTCACAATGATGCTCTGCGCTTGCACCAGGCTCTTCAGTTTTTTGATCCAACGCGAGAAGTTTTTATTTTGCCGCATTATGATGTTTCTCCGTACTCGGGTCTTTACCCCAAGCACCAAAACGTAGCAGAGCGATTAGGTTTTCTCTTTCATCTTCAAAACGCAAGACCTGGTCAAATTTTCATTTCCAGCGTGGGGGGCTTGCTACAAAAAACTCTTCCCTATCAAATCTTCCACCAAAAAACTTTTCACTTAAAAAAGGGGGATGAGCTTCCCGAAAATTTTGCTTCTGTGATTGAGCATCTTGGATATATTTCGACTCCCTACACGGAAGACCATGGGCAATATTCGCGACGCGGCGGCATAATTGATATTTTTTCCCCAGCTCATCCATGGCCATTAAGAATCGAATTGTTCGGAGACCAAATTGAATCCATTCGCAGTTTTGATCCCGTAGCACAGAAGTCTCATCAAGAGCTAACTTCTTGCACACTCATCCCCACTCGAGAGGCCCTTTTCGACGATGATCGTCTAGAGCCTCTTTTGCAAAAACTACGACAGGACTTAAACCATAGACAGGTTCCTCAACAAGAAGCGGAAGAGCTTCTTTTTCAAATGACTCGTCAGCATTATTTTTCAGGGTGTGAATTCCTTCTTCCTTACTTTTATAAGAAATTAGATTCGGTTTTTGAATATGCCCACTGCGAGTTTTTCGCTTGGAATCTTGATCCCATCGAGTTAACAAAGCATTCCGATGAAATTCTTTCTCAACTGAAAGAGGAAAGACAAAGCGCACAGAAAGCCGCAATTTGTCCTGAAATCGAAGACCTTTTTCTGAGTTACGAAAAATTTGAATGGCCCTTGCAAAATATTCACTTGGACTTATTTGGCATTGATCTTTCGTCTGAAACAGAAAACGATCCAGTTGCTCTTCCAATACCCTACGCAAACATTCGCGATCTTGCGGCAACAACTCAACAATTTCCACCAAGTTCCACAGAGTGGAATCATCGATTTCAAAAAAAATTCACTTTATGGAAACAAGATGGTGACGCCATCTTTGTTGCCGTCCGCAATCAAAATCAAGCACAGAGAATCCAGCTTGCTTTGGAAAAGTTAGGATGGAACGGGCAAATCCTTCCTGAAAATCAATATCACTGGGACCAGTGGGTTCAGCAGCAAAGGCAATATCCCAAGCTTGTCCACTTAATTCCTCGAGAACTGTTTGAAAGCTTCCGCTTAGCTGAAGAGAAGTTGGTCTTTCTGCGCGATGAAGATTTTCTTGGAAAAAAACAAAGAGCTCGCAATATTTCCGCTCAGCAAGAGTTCCAAGAAAAAGCCAGCCGCCTGAGTTTTGGCGAACTCAAGCCAGGAGATTGTGTCGTTCATATGCAACATGGCATCGGTGTTTATGATGGATTGAAGGTCATGAGCATTGGTGGCGTTGACAGTGAGTTTATTCAAATTTCCTATAAGGATAAAGACAAACTTTATCTTCCTGTCTACCGTATTGGACAGATTCAAAAATATTCTGGCAACGCGCAAACAGCACATCTAGATAAGCTCGGCGGCACAGGATGGGAAAAAACTAAGTCTAAGGTTAAAAACCATTTGCGAGATATTGCCTCAGAACTTCTGGAGCTCTATGCAAAGAGATCGATTTTATCACGACCCGCCTTTCGCCTGCATTCAGATGAGTTTTTGTCTTTTGAAAACGCCTTTCCTTATGATGAAACGGATGATCAACTCCGAGCTCTATCCGATATTAAAAAAGATATGACATCAGAAAAACCCATGGATCGACTTATCTGTGGTGATGTCGGCTTTGGAAAAACTGAAGTTGCTATGCGTGCTGCGTTCATCGCTGCCCATGAACGAAAACAAGTTGCAGTCTTAGCTCCAACCACGGTGCTTTCTTTTCAGCATTGGGAAAACTTCAAAAAACGCTTTCATGGATGGCCCCTGGATATTCGTGCTCTGAATCGATTCGTCCCAGCCGCAGAAGTGAAACAAACACTTGCTGACGTCGCCTCAGGCAAGGTGGATATTTTAATTGGTACACATCGCTTATTGAGCAAAGATGTAACTTTTAAAAACCTTGGTCTGCTTATTGTTGATGAAGAGCAAAAATTTGGAGTGGCCCACAAGGAACGAATAAAAAAACTAAAAACTTCTGTGGATACATTGGCCTTATCGGCAACACCTATCCCTCGCACGCTGAATATGAGTCTCATGGGCCTACGAGACCTCAGCATCATCAACACTGCTCCCGTAGACCGATTGCCCACGCGAACTTTTATCACGCGCTTTGATCCAGAGGTGATTCGCAAAGGAATTCTTAGCGAGGTACAAAGGGGAGGACAGGTTTTCTTTATTCATAATCGCGTTCAAAGCATCTATGGTTTAGCTGATGAACTTCGACAGCTTGTTCCTGAGGTTCGGTTGAAGGTGGCCCATGGACAGATGGATGAAGAGGAGCTTGAAAAAACCATGGTCTCTTTTTTTCATCACGAAATTGACGTTCTTGTTTGCACCACAATTGTCGAATCCGGAATTGACATCCCTGATGCAAATACCATGTTTATTCATGATGCGCATATGATGGGCCTTTCTCAATTGTATCAACTTCGAGGTCGTGTCGGTCGAAGTAAAAAACGTGCATATTGCTATTTGATATTACCCAAAGACCGACAAATTGATAAGGATGCGCAAGAAAGATTGAAGGTCATTCAAGAAAACTCCGCCTTAGGAAGTGGAATACGCATTGCTCAATATGATCTTGAACAGCGTGGAGCTGGAAACATGTTGGGAGAAGAACAATCAGGACAAATCAACTTGGTTGGATATGAAATGTATATGGATCTTTTAAATGAAACGATTCATGAAATGAAGGGTGAGCCTGGAAAAGTAGATTCTGTCGAACCTGAAATCAATTTACGAATTCCAGCAATGATTCCAGAGTCCTATATTCCAGATATTCGAATTCGTCTTTCATATTATAAAGCTTTGTCTGAAATTAAATCTTCAGACGACTTGGATCGTATCGAGGATGAGCTGCGCGATCAATTTGGACAAATTCCAGAACCAACCCTAAATCTGATGGGACTGATGTTGATTCGAAAACAGTGTAAAGATCTTGGCGTCTTGGATGTCAGTGCTGGTGTTAAAACCTTGTCCTTAAAATTTTCACCTACGACTCAACTAAGTAATGAAGTGATCATTAGACTTGCAATGAGAGAAAATAAAAAATATTCCATCACGCCCGACTCTCGATTGAATGTACGAATGAATCAAATTGCGTGGCCTGCGGTTCATGAAGAATTAGAATATTTGAATCGCCTTATCTAAAATTCTAAAACCAGATTGGCGCCCCAATTTGCAGTCGATTCAAAATCAGGATCATTCCCTTTGTTAGATGTCGCGTTTTGACTGTAGTAAACGCTTATGTAGGTGTTTTGAAGTCCAGAATCTCGAAGTCCATTTCGTGCAGCATTGGGGTCGGGATCTAAATGGTTAAGGTTCAACATCACGCCAAACCTTGGCGAAAGGGCGGCTGATGTTTGACCCGCAACTCCCGAGCCATTCACTGATTCGTGATAGTTCATCGTGAAATATTGTACTTTTAAAAACGGGACAAAATATGGTTCTTCAGATAGCCCATCCAAAAATAGACTTAGGCTGACGGCCTTCTTGGTCAATTCCAATTGCCGGCCAGCGGTTGAGCTTCCTAAGGAAACACTTCCCATTCCGTAATCGACAGATCCTCCGAGGGAAAAACTGTGAAAATTTTTTCTCATCGTTAGGCTAATTTCTGGAATGGGAATTACTTTGTTTTCATAAGCT
>CAZFSX010000025.1:0-15712 GCA_964522115.1 uncultured Pseudobdellovibrionaceae bacterium
ATCAAGGTATTTTCAAAGTTGTCCACGGCTGTATTGAAATCAACACCGTTTTCGGGGATGTCAAAATTTTCTAAGCGCGGGGTGGAGTTTAAACTCTGACGATATTTTAAAGGAAGGTCGTGACTTTCAATGGTTCCTTGCCCTTTTAAAATGGCCAGGCGTTCTACAAGATTTTCTAGTTCACGAATATTTCCAGGCCAGTTGTAGTTGCAAAGATATTGCATGGCTTCGGAGGAAAATCCCAAAAGTTTTTTGTTTTTCGTGCGATTAAAAACTTCAATAAAATGAGTTAATATCAAAGGAATATCGGATCTTCTTTCGCGCAGAGCGGGGATCGCTATGGGGATCACATTCAATCGATAATAAAGATCTTCACGAAATCGTCCTTCTGCCACACCCTCTTCTAAATTCTTATTGGTTGCTGCGATGACTCGCACATTCACTTGAACTGATTTTGTTGATCCCACAGGTTCAAAACTGCGTTCTTGTAAGACTCTCAAAAGTTTAACTTGAAGCGCTGGTTGAAGATCACCAATTTCATCTAAGAAAATGGTTCCTCCATCTGCAAGTTCAAAACGTCCTACTCGATTAGAAATTGCTCCAGTAAATGCGCCTTTGACATGGCCAAAAAGTTCACTTTCTAAAAGTTCAGAAGGGATGGCGCCACAGTTAATGGCAACAAAGGGTTGATCTCTTTGGGGAGAATTGTAGTGCAAGGCTCTTGCAATCAATTCTTTTCCTGTTCCACTTTCTCCTGTGATCATGACGGTGCTGTCGGAATCGGCGACTCTTTCGACAAGAGACAGTACGGATTTGATGGCATCGCTTTGACCGACGATCTGGTCAAATTTATATTTTTTTTGTAACTCTGATTTGAGCAGTTTATTTTCTGTTTCCAGTTGATGGTGACTTAAAGCTTTTTCTGTAATGGATAGAACTTCATCCATAGCAAAAGGCTTTGTCATAAAATGGAAGGCGCCTTTTTGTGTTGCACGCACAGCGGATTCAATACTTGCCTGTCCAGTGAAGATTATTATTTCCATAGTAGGAAATTGTTTTTTTAACAGTGTCATAAATTCGACACCATCTCCATCTGGAAGAAAAAGATCGATGAAAGCCAAGTCAAAGCTTTGACTTCCTTGAATCAGTTGCCGAGCTTCTTCGATATGGCTTGCAGTCACAACACTGAAACCCTTGCGGTCAAACAGTCGAAAGAGGGATGTTCTTAAACTGGATTCATCGTCAACAATCAATATACGTGGAGACTTCATGAACCTTCCTTCCTGGTCGGTATGCAAAGGGCTTTTGTCATCTGTCCGCGAGCACGAAGGCTTGCTTGGAATCTTTAAGTCCATCATGGACTTGTTAAACAAATCTTAGTATTTTTTTGACAGGCCTGTCAAAAAAATGGGTCAAAAAAATGGCTTTTTAGATGAAAACTGGACGAGGGACCAAAATTTCTACAATCGTTAACCGGCGCGGCGTTGAGCGGATTCTAAGGGTGCTTTGGTGTTCGGATAAAATCTGTTGAGCCACAGTCAATCCAAGTCCTGGATGAAAGTGGGGATCTTTGGTTGAATATAGGGCTTCTGTGCAACGATCCAAGGTTTCGGAAGACATTCCTGCTCCATTATCGATGATTTGAATCAAAAGCCCCTGATCTTGAATCAGAATATTCACTTCAATTTTTCCGATGTGTTGATTTGATGTTTTTTGAAGTTCTTGGATGGATTCAACACTGTTTTGAAAAATATTTTTTAAAGCTTGTGCAAACATATTTGAAAAGCCAAGGATGTGAATCTGGTCAGAGGGGGAATGAATTTCTATTTCGATATTCGATGTTTTTGTTTGTAAAAGTAAGATTTGGCGAACTTGATCTAAGACTTTAGAAAGCGGGAATTTTTCTGGCTGATCTAATTGGGACTGTCGGGTGAATCCCAATAGATTTTGAACAATGTCTTTGCATCTTCGGATTCCAGCTTCAATTTCATCATAGTCAGATTTCCAGGGATCGTTGGGTTGCAAATCCATTTTGATCAATTGAACGAAGCTGAGCATACCTCCAAGAGGATTGTTCAGTTCATGGGCAATACTACTTCCGATGGTGCCTAATTCAGTGAGTTTTGTAGATTCTAATATTTTTCTTTGCATTTGCTTTTGATGCGTAACTTCTCTGTACAAGTGGAATGAAAACGCGGGTTCTTTTCCCCAGGCTGGCACGGAATGCCCGTGAACTTCCCACATGGAGTTGTGTCCGTTCAGATTTTGAGTCATTGGAAAAAATTGACCTTTTTTACACCCCTCGCAAGGGCTTGTTCTTTGGAATAGGGCTTGATAGCAAAGGGGCGAATTAGATTCGGAAGAACTTCTTTCTTTCGAATGCTTTTTAAATGCAGCATTGCTTTGGACAATTTCAAAACGATCATTGATCAAAAGAACTGGATCCGTTATAGCGTCAAAGGTTAACTGCCATTGATTTAGAATTTCTTCTACCATTTGATTTTGCAAGATTCGATCAACAGCAAGAAGTACAGGTTCGGCAATTTTTTTCAAAAACTCTTGTTCATCTTTGGAAAACTTTTTATGAAAACGATGAAAAGACAAAATTCCTTGAGGAGAAGTGGGGCCTGACAAAGGAATTGAAAATGATGTCGAATCTTTTTCTTTGGTTGGTTGGAGGATGGATGCAGATAAAGGGAATCGAAGACGACAGGAATCGATTTCAAGATCGTCTTTTAATGCTAGGAATAAAAATGTTTCTAGTTCGTGCAAGGAATTTGCTTGAAAAATGCGCATGACCATTTCATTCATCAGTTTCCATTTGAATGTGGCTTGTTCTGCTTTGCGAATATGTTCTTCTAATTCATTTTTTCGTACAGCAATTCTTCGTTCCAGTTCGGTTCGTGCCTTTTGCCATTGTGTATGCTGTTCCTCGAACAGTTGCTGAAGTTGGATTTGTTGTTTGCGATTGCGTTCCTGTTCCATTTCAAGCAGGCAATCACGCTCCAAGTTTTCCATTTTATTCAGACTTAAAAATCGATGAATTCCAAAGTCTTGAAGTTTTAAAAAATCTTCAGCTTGAAGATCTGAGTTAACCACGGCAATCCAGCGAAGATGAGGGGATCGTTTTTGAATTTGAAGAAGGACGTTTTGTTTTTCTATTTGAAAAAAAGAACTAGCTAAAAAGACGATGACTTCTGCATTCGAATGTATTTTGACCAGTTCTTCGCGAAGAACTGGAAAATGTTTTTTATCTAAATGAAAGAGAGGGCTGGGTTGGACCTCTAAAAATAGAACTGAAGCATCCATGCAGTTGCTATTATGCAATGAAGTTGGCTTTTTTTAAAGCATCTAAAAGTTGAAAATGATCTTCTATGCGAAGGTCTTCTTTTTCTTCAAGGCAGGTGATAGGTTCATCTTTATGTTCTCCGTAATGAAACAAGCATGTATGCATTCCAAGTTCTTTTGCAAAACGAAGGTCTGTCGATCGTCGGTTGCCAATGCTCAATGTCTGATGAGGTACTAGACTATGTTTTTGGATCAAAGACTGAAAACCATATTTTTTGGTTTGTTGAATTCCATCCACGATGCATGTTTCTACGAAAAAACCTTCTAAGGGAAGATTTTGGATTTTCATTTTTTGAAAGTGTTCGCGACCTTGGGTCAGAAGAAACATTTGAAAATTTAAATCATGCAAAAATTGTAGATTTTCGAAGGCCCCAGGCATCAAGGGAAGTGCTTGTTGAATGCGTTGTTCAAAGGCTGGCGTTTTCGCGATGGGGATCAGAAGCCCTGTCGTATCCAAAAGTGTATCGTCCAGATCAAAAATGATGGATCGAATCACTTTTGTGTCAGAATGTGAATCAATCCGTTGCGAAAGTGGGGCCATACATTCTCCAAAGGTTCATGTTCCTGTTCCTCGATGCAGATGACAGGAGTTTGATGGACCAACCATCCGTATTGACCAAGACTTCCAGGGGTTGGATAACCGATATCTTCTCTTGCAAGGTATTTTTCGTCACCAAGTATTTCGGCAATAAGTTTTCCTGGTGCACCTGTGTACACTACACAGGGTTGCCAGGAATGAAAGTGAACAATGCAGGTCGGTTGAAATTGTTCAATCCAGCGCACCAGAGTTTGTGTTTCAACTTCACTTGCGGGTGAAGGTCCAGGGTAGTATCTTGGTTTTTGAAATTCTGAAGACCAGTCAGGGGTTGGAAAGTTGCGGTTCAAATCGACACCTCGAACATTGGTACGTTCATTTTTTTTGTATCCGTCCACATTCAGACAGGGGATGAGGGACCAGGAATGAAGGACTTGATCGTTGTTTTTTTGCAACCATGAAAGAAGCTGTTTAGCCAGTTCGACTCCTTCGGGTTCGTCACCGTGAACTCCCCCCACAAAAAGAAGGCGTTGTTCAGATGACTTCTCACTCCAAAAAACTTCCAGCGGAGTGCCAACGCTTGTCATAGCTAAATTTGAATTATGAAAAATTTTATGAGAGTCTTGGTTGTCCATATGTTTGGATAAGATAACAGAAAGGCCTTCGATGGGACAACAAAAGAAACTTCAATATTCAGCAGTGATTCTTGCCGCAGGAAAAGGCACGCGTATGAAGTCACCATTGCCGAAGGTTTTACATCCTGTGGCGGGGGAACCGATGATTTCTAAAATTATTCGTGCATGTCAGCAAGCAGAAATTGAGGACGTGCGGGTTGTTTTAGGTCATGGTCAAGCTCTGGTAAAAAGTGTTTTAGAAAAGGATCAGGTTTCGACTTTTTCCCAAGTGCAACAATTGGGAACAGCAGATGCTGTTCGAAGTGCTCAGCCAGAAAGTTTCAATGAAAGAGTTTTAGTTTTGAACGGTGATCATCCTTTGATCGAAGCTGCTGATTTGCAAAAACTACTCAAAGAGTTTGAAGATCAGAAGTGTGACATTGCCGTTGTGACTTGTTTATTAAAAGATCCGAAATCATTTGGTCGCATTGTTCGTCATAAGGGACAACTTGTTGCGATTGTCGAAGCTAAGGATGCCTCCGCAGAAACGCTTAAGATCCGAGAAATCAATACAGGGATTTATATTGCGAAATCGGAAGCCATGCAGGATTTATTGCCTCAAATTCAAAATCAAAATGCGCAAAAAGAATTTTATCTGACGGATTTAATCAGCCTAGGTATCGAACAAGGTTATAAAGTTGCAGCTATTTCTACTTCTCCAAAAATGGCATTAGGGGTTAACAATCAAATGGAATTAGCTCAGGCAAGCCGTATTGTTTATCGTCGTAAAGCGCAGAAGTTGATGGAAAATGGGGTTCTGATTGTGAACCCCCGAGCAACCTATGTTGAGGAATCGGTGCTGGTCGGAGAAGGATCTGTTCTGTTCCCAAATTCTTTTTTGCGTGGAAAGACTGTGGTGGGTAGCTGTTCTGTGATTGAACCTAACTGCTTTATCAGTGATGCAGTTATTGCCGATGGTGTTCAAATTCGAGCAGGAACCTATATTGAAAAATCAAAAATAGATTCGAAAGTGACATTAGGTCCTTATGCTCGATTACGCCCAGATACACATCTTGAAGAAGAATCTCATGTTGGCAATTTTGTAGAAATGAAAAAAGTCAAATTTGGGGCGCGATCGAAGGCAGGTCATTTGACTTATCTTGGAGACGCTGAAGTTGGAAAAGACTCCAATATTGGATGCGGTACAATCACTTGCAACTATGCTGTGAATAAGCAAAAGTATCGTACGAAAATTGGGGATCGTGTGTTTGTTGGCAGTGATACTCAATTTGTGGCACCGATCAATGTTGGGGATGATGCTGTGATTGGTTCAGGATCCACGATCACCAAAGATGTTCCATCGAAAGCTTTAGCCGTGGCTCGAGGTCGTCAAATGATCAAAGAAAATTACGTTCAAACAACGGATTTGGCGACAAATTCGAATGAAAATTTAAACACTCAAAATAATGATAATCTAAAATAGGAGTTCATCATGTGCGGTATCGTTGGTTATTTAGGTCCTATGAATCCTCAAGAAATCATTATCAATGGTTTACGTAAGCTAGAATACCGAGGATATGATAGTGCGGGAATTGCTATTCTTGAAAAGCAAGGAATTCGTCGCGTTCGAGCACAGGGAAAATTGAAAGCTCTTGAAGAAAAATTAAAGACCGAGTCGTTATCTGGTCACTTGGGAATTGGTCATACTCGTTGGGCAACTCATGGAATCCCTAGTGAACGCAATGCTCATCCTCATCAATCGGGTGGAATCAGTCTTGTTCACAATGGAATCATTGAAAACTACGCTGAAATTCGTGAACAGCTTCAGGCGCAGGGAATTCAATTAAGTTCAGATACAGATTCGGAACTTGTGGCACATTTGATCGCGATTAAAATTCAAGAGACCAAAGATTTGTATCAGGCCGTCGAAGGTATTTTAGATCAGCTGAAGGGTGCATTTTCCATTTTGGCGATTTGGGATCAGCAACCTGATTTGATGGTTGCGTTCAAAGATGGCCCACCCTTAGTCATTGGATTGGGCGAGGGGCAAAATTTTGTCGCCAGTGATGTGCAGGCTCTTTTGCAATATACAAAAAAGTTTATTTATTTGGAAGATCGAGAAATTGCTAAAGTGGAAAAACAAAAAGTCAGTGTTTTTTCAGCAGCAGGATTTCCTATCCAGAAAAAAGTGACTGAAATTCATTGGAGTCCTGATTTAGTAGAAAAACAGGGGTATCCCCATTACATGCTTAAGGAAATTTATGAGCAACCCCGCTCTGTTGCTGCAGCTATGGAGCCCCATTTGGATCTGAAGTTACGGAAGGTTCAGCTTCAGCGTCTTGGTTTTTCCGCCTCTTCTGTTCAGGAATTAGAATCATTGGATTTAGAAAAAGACGCGAAAGTGACGCAGCAGATTTTTCGGCAAGTGGATCGCATAACAATTGTTGCGTGTGGAACTAGTTACTATGCTGGGATGTATGGAAAATATCTGATCGAAAGTATGGCCAAAGTCCCGACGGAAGTGGATATTGCCAGTGAATTTCGTTACAGAAATCCCTTGTTTTCCAAAAATCACTTGGTCATCACGATTTCACAAAGTGGCGAAACGGCCGACACCTTAGCAGCTTTGCGAATGGCGAAGGAAGCAGGTGTTAAGACTTTAAGTATTTGCAATGTGAAAAATTCGACGATTGATCGTGAGGCTCATGGACATTTGTACATGAATGCAGGGCCAGAGATCGGAGTTGCTTCGACAAAGGCTTTTGTTTCCACAATGACCATTCTTCAGTTGGTTTCTTTGGGGATGGCTCAGGCAAAAGAATCCTTGCCTTTATCCGAAGAAAAAAAATATGTGGATGCACTGACGGCTTTACCAAGTCAGATGGAAGTCGTGCTGGCTTACGATAAATATTTTGCAGAAGCCGCAACGGTTCTTAAAAAGTTCCGTGGGTTTTTATATATGGGCCGTGGAGTTAGTTATCCGATTGCATTGGAAGGAGCATTGAAGTTGAAGGAACTAGCTTACTTGCATGCAGAAGGTTATGCCGCGGGAGAAATGAAGCATGGTCCATTAGCGTTGATTGATAATCGAATGGCTGTGATCATGTTGGCGCCTTCGGATGAATTGTATGATAAGACCGTGAGTAATTTGGAAGAAGTCAAAGCTAGGGGCGGGCAGATTATTTCGCTAGGCACTGGTGAAAATCATAAGCTTCAGGCTGTCAGTGAAAGATATTTATCTTTGCCTGCAGCTCTGGGTCCTTCCAATCCATTTTTAGAAGTGATTCCTCTTCAGCTGCTTGCATATCATCTTGCATCTAGCTTGGGTCATGATGTGGATCAACCGCGCAATTTGGCAAAATCAGTGACTGTGGAATAGGGCTTGCGAATTTTAATCTTTAAAGCAGGGTTTAATTCACTGAGGGTATGTTCAGAAAAGCTAGGCAATGCTTAGCTTCGTTTGGATTTTGTGGATTCTTGTCCCAAGATCATCAGCATTTCAAAATAGTTTTTGATGCGATGAACGTATTCGACAGGTTCGTGTCCACGAGCTTCTCCAAAGGGAAGAACTTGATAATAGATAGGATCTGCTAAGAGGGGCAAAACTGATTTCATGTCTTTCCAGCTGGTAGGATTTTTTTCCAAACGCACAGCTAGAGATTGAGCATCCTTAAGATGGGAAGGTCCAACGTTGTAAGCAGCTAAAGCTAAGGACAAACGTTCATAGTAAGGTATGTTCGAAGGTTGACGTAAGAGTAAGCGACGTAAATAACGAGCTCCACCCATGATGCTTTGAACGGGATCCCGACGATCTTCAATTCCTAAATCTTCAGCCGCATCTTTTGTCAGCATCATCATACCTTTAACGCCAGTGAAGCTTTCCGCATCTTTTTGCCAGTGACTTTCTTGGTAAGAAACAGCAGCAAGAAGTTCCCAAGGGACTTTGTATCGAGCAGCAGCTTGTTTGAAAAGTTTTTCATAGACTGGAAACTGATTTTTGTATTCACGAAGAAATGTGATGTGGTCCACAAAATTCAACATGGGGATATGTTCTTGATGTCGAGCCAAAGTACGCAAAGGAATTTGTCGTCGATTGGCTAAAAGAAACCATGAATCCAAAACTTTTTTCAAATCACGTTGGTCTTGGCGTAACCACCAACCTAAAGTGAATGAAGAAGAGATAGCTTCTTTTTGTTCCATTTGAGGGAAGCGGCGTAAAGCGGAAGTTCCCTCACGATCTTCGGCCGCAATGCAGGTTCTTTTTTGAGATGAAGCCATTTGAAAGTTCTGGATCAAAGATTCGTCCTGGCTTGTTTGTATCACAAGATCAGGGCCTAAAATATTTTTTGAAGCTTGAATATACTCAGGCTGAAAATACTTGGTCATCAGAAGCAGATTTTTGACGGGTTGAATATTTTTTGTGAATCGCGGACAAAATAGATGGACCTGAGTTTCTTCGTAGGCGGGGCCGTCCAGTTTTTCAGAAATATCAGAAACCATCAAAGGCAGGCGCCCCATCGCAATGTGATAGTTGCCAGTCATGAATTTCTTCTTCAAATCGCTGAAGGAATTCACGACATCCATTTGAAATGTCATCTGATGATCTTTTGTAAACTCTTGAAGTAATTCTAAGTCAAAACCAAAGCTTTGATCATTCAGCTTCTGAAAAGCCATGGGAGAAGACAGCACAAGAACTTTCAATGAAATTTTTTGATTGGCCTGAGCAATCACAGAGTGATCAAAAAACCACTGATCACAACCATTGGCAAAAAGAACCAATGTCGCCAGGCTGAGTGTTTTTAAAACTCGATGCAAGGATTTGAAGATCGAGTTAAGAAGTCGTGAATGTTGTGCCCCTTGAGGGCTGTGGTTTATTGCGTTCATAGGTGCTTATGTTTTAAGCAAGACTGATGTGGAATGCAAATTTTCAGGGCATTTTGTACTCCCCCCGGCCTGAAACCCCTTTGAATGCGAGCGTTATTGTAAGAATTTCTGGACGGGGTGAAAACTCCTTTGGCAGAACTGAATATTGAAGATTTCTTCATAGGGGGACAGATGTCAGATTTTAACACCATGGTTGGGCGCGGTTGGATTGAAGTGATTGTTGGTAGTATGTTTAGTGGGAAGACGGAAGAATTGATTCGTCGTTTGCGTCGAGCACAATTGGCTCGACAAAAAGTCCAAGTCTTTAAGCCCGTCATTGATGATCGATATTCAGCGACAGATGTGACGTCACACAATCAAAATAGTTTGCCTTCCATTCCTATCAAAACCATAGATCAACTGTGGGAACATCTTGATCCAGAAACACGCGTTGTAGGCATTGATGAAGGTCAGTTTTTTTCTGATGAATTGATTTCCGTCGTTCAGGATCTTGCGGACCGAGGCATTCGAGTGATCATTGCTGGGTTGGATACTGACTGGCAGGCCAAGCCTTTTGAACCCATGCCAACCTTAATGGCCATTGCAGAAAGCGTGACGAAACAGCATGCTGTGTGTGTGGTGTGCGGTTCAACAGCCAGTCGTACTCAACGAGTGTCAACTCAAGCTGGTGAAGATCAGGTTGTTGTAGGGGCTGCGGATATGTATGAAGCTCGTTGTCGAGAACATTTTAAACCAAGAATTGAAACTCCAGTCGTCTTTTCAGCAGAAAAGGCGATGAATTTATCTTAAATTTTTTCAAAACTTGGGATTCTGTTTTTACGCTGCACATTAAATATTGTGTCAAATTTGCATCAAAAGTGGAGAAATGCTGGACGCATCAACATCTTTTGGTGGATAAAACTAAATCTCGTAAGTCAATGGGGGGCTTTATGAACGCATTAAGGGTGCAGAAAATTTTTCGATTTTCGAATGATTTCCTTGCGCCGTTATTAGTGGCTCTGTCTGTTCTTCTGATTCTTCCACAAGCTTTCGCACAACATCCCTGGCCCTGGAGTGAACATATTCCTGCATTTTGGGAAATGCAGGAAGCAGATGTCCAAGCTCATGTGAAAAAAAGCATCCAAAAGTTCAATCAAGAAATCGAAGAAATTGTTCAGACACCGAAAGAAAAGCGCAATTTTGAAAATACACTTTTGCGCTTTGATCGAGCTCGTTTTCGCTTGATGAATGAGACATCCTTTCTTCAGGTGATGGCCTTAAATGATCAACGAGAAGACTTTCGCCAATTAGCTTTCCAGCTTGATAAAGGTGTTTTTGAAACACTGACAAAAGTTTATTATCGCAATGACCTTTTTGCTGTTTTGAAAGATGGAACGCCTGTGGCGGAACCGCAGGCTCAGTTAAAGAATCGTATCCTTCGTGAATTTGAAGAAAGTGGAGCCCATCTTGATTCTTCGGTTCAACAAAGAGACACGCAAATTCGTTCGATGATTCATGGATTCATCAGGGAGTTTCGTCAGAATTTGCAGTCAAAAAAGAATTCGCTCTATCTTTCAAAATCAGATCTTCAGGGAGCTCCTGAGTCTGTCTTAGATCGCATGGAGCAAAATCAACAGGGAAGTTTCATTTTGACTCCCGATATGATGGAAACGGGTCGCGATCTTCTGAAGTATGTTGTGAATCCTTCCGTTCGTCAGAAAATTTACGAATTGTTGGGAACAGCAGGTGGCCAAGAAAATCTTCGCTTAGCCAGTCAAATCTTAGATTTGCGAAAAGAGCGAGCGCACATTCATCGTGAAATTTCCTGGGTCCATAGTCAGGTCCGTCATCAAATGTTACGAACACCCGAAGCTGTGGAGAGTTTTTTAAATCGTGTGAAGTCCACAATTTCCCCTACTTATTTACAAGAGCGAAAAGATTTACAAGCTTTGTATGATCGATTTTATACGTCGGCGCAGGGCTTCTCTGATCAGTACCAGCAGTGGGATATTTTGTTTCTGACTCAAAAATATTTGCAAAATACTATGGAATTGGATGAGGAAAATTTACGTCCTTATTTTGAAGCTTCACGAGTCGTCAAAGAAACATTGAGAATTTTTTCAGAACTGTACGGGGTTGAGTTTCATCAGGAAAAATCGATTAAAACTTGGAGCCCCGATGTTGTTGCTTTTTCTGTTCAATTAAAAAATAAAAGTCAGGCCATCTTGTACTTAGATCTTTTCCGTCGGCCAGGAAAAGCCCTAGGATCATTTTCTAAAATCACGAATTATCATTGGGTTGCAAAAGATCGAAGTGTCTCTCGTCAGCCAAGCACGGATACTGGAAAAACAGTTGTCCTTGTTCATACGAATATGACTCAAGCACAAGATGGACAACCGCACCTTTTATCCTTTGAAGACATTCAGGAGTCTTTATTTCACGAACTAGGGCATGCAATGCATCTGATCGTAGCTCGTGCTCCTTACCCAGGATTATCCGCAGATCGAGTTCCCTCTGATTTTATTGAAGTTCCGGCGCAATTGATGGAAAGAGTTGCCGCTTCGAAAGAGGTGATCACACGATTGGGTTTACATCATGAAACGGCAAAACCCATTCCAGAAGTAGAAGTTCAAAAACTCATGGACAAAGGCTCTGTTTTTCTTGCCCAGCGATGGATGGGGCGCTTGGTGCAGGATGTATTTGATTATCGTATCCACTCGTCGTCAGATCCTGGCCAAGGCATTCTGGATGCTTATCGGGCAACGGTCAAAGATGTCACAGGTTTTGAGTCAGCAGATGCAGATTGGACTCCTGCGCGTTTGGGACATCTTTATAGTGGATACGATGGGAAAATGTATTCTTTCCTTTGGGCTTCCGTCATTGTTGAGAACATTGCTCAACAATTAATAACTCCCCAAGGGACATGGGATCGTTCTCGATTTCAGGAATATACGAAAACTCTGTTAGCTCGTGCCGGAAGCGAAGATACGTCCCTGGTTTTGCAAAACTTTTTAGGTAAGGGAGTCAGCTTTCAACCTGTCAGAGATGTTTTCCATAAGGATTCAAAAAACATATCAGCATCCGTGTCCAACAAATCTTCTGTCAGCTGCGATCAAATTTTTAAACATTAGTGGTATTTTTACCATTCAGTCTTAGTGCTGATCAATCCATCGGGGGGTGGTTATGATTTTTCAGTGTCGACCTTCGTCAAATTTTATCAGGATTTTTTTCTTCTTTGCTCTCCAAGTGATTTTATCATTTGGGACTGCGGCAGAACTTCCATTTCCAGCTTTGCAGAAAATCAAAGCAGAGGAATTGCAGCCCATGGCGGAAAGAGCCATTCAGCAATATTTTCATGAAATTCAGGACGTGATTGCAACCCCGAAGAATCAAAGAACCTTTGAAAATACTTTGCTTCGAATGGACATGGCTCAGGGGAAATTAGAACGCATTTTATCTTTGATCTATTTTGTCCAAGATATGTCGACTCTTCCAGAAAGTCGTCAGAAGGCTCGTGAAGTGAATGATTGGATGACGGCTCAATTGGCGCCTGTCAGTTACAATGTGGATTTGTATGAAGCTTTGAAGCAGGGGGTTCCTCAAAATCCATTGCAGAAAAAACTTTATCAGAAAACCATGGATGCCTATCGACGTTTAGGAATTGATCAGCCAGTGGATGTTCGCGATCAATTGGCTCAGCTGAATACAAAGGTCGAAGAACTTTTCAATCAGTATTCTAAAAACCTCAGTGAAGATGAAACGCTATTGGTCTTGAAAGCCGAAGAGTTATCAGGAATCCCCTCGACAGAGCTGTCTAAACTTCCAAGAAATTCGGAAGGACAGGTGGCCATTCGTCGTCAGATGATGGCTTCTTATGGGGTCCTGATGGAATATCTTTCAAACTCTGTCGTCAGAAAAAAAGTCTATGACTTTTTTCAAGCCTCTGGAGGCCCTGCGAACTTGGCGCTGTTGGATCAAATCCTTCAGATGCGCCAAAAGGTCGCGCAGATTTTGGGATACCCCAATTTTGCGACAATGAATTTAGAAAATCGTATGGCGAAAAAGCCAGAGGCTGTTTTTCAGTTTTTATCCGAGGTTCAAAAGGCAGCGCAGCCCATTCGTCAGAAAGAAATTCAAGATTTAAAACGTTGGCGGGCTTGGAAGGATCAAGTGTCAGAAGAAAATCAACTTGAGCCCTGGGATATTGCTTTTTATAAGCGCCGTTTTTTAGAAGAGCGTTTGGCCTATGATCCTTTGAAGGTGAAAGAATATTTGCCGGCAGAGGAAGTGATTTCTGGGGCCATCAAAATTTTCGCCGACTTTCATCGCTTACGTATCCAAGAGATCCGTGATGGGGAATTGTGGGACCCCTTGGTTCGCGTCTACAGTGTTAGCACCCGCAGTGGAGGAAAGGTTTTAGCCCATTTGTACTTGGATCTTTTTCAACGCCCAGGAAAGTCACCTGGGGCCTACGCGGCCAGTGCTTCGCCTTATATAAGCACAGGACGTCGAGTTTTGCCTTATACCTTGATCAAAGGAAATTTTGCTCAACCTCCTCCTGCGGGACAGCCCCATCTTTTAACCTTGAATGAAGTCACCACTTTGTTTCATGAACTAGGGCACGCAATGCATGGAATGCTGACAAAGGTTCCCTATCCTTCCATGGCGGGCACATCGGTGAAGAGGGACTTTGTTGAACTTCCAAGTCAGTTGATGGAAAATTGGGTTTTTGATCGCAAAGTATTTCATCAAATTTCGGGCCACTACAAAGATTTTTCCAAAAAGTTGCCTGACGAAATTTTTGAAAAAATAGAAAAAAATAATCTGGCATTCCAAGGCATGATGAAGTCTCGACAAGTCTTGCTGGCGCGTTTGGATATGGCTTTACACTCTTCTTCGGCCCCTGTGGATATTTTGCAAACCTATCGCGATCTTCATCAGCAAATCATGCTAGAACCAGCGGCTGAAAGCAGTTTGATGCCAGCAAACTTTAGTCATCTTCATGGATATGCAGCGGGATATTATAGCTATATGTGGGCAGATCGAATTGTCTTTGATGCCTTTTCTCGTTTTGAAAAAGAGGGCTTAATGAATCCTTCCACCGCCTACGATTTCCGTACAAAAATTTTGGAGCGTGGGGATTTGGAAGATCCCGCTGTCATGATGAAGAACTTTTTAGGTTATGAATCAGAAGGAAAGGCCTTCTTTGATCATATTCATCGGTCAGGTGAAATCGATTGGTTTCCGCCAGCCAAAAGCATGGGGAAATCCACAGGCGGGGTTGATTCTGTTGCAGCAAGAGGTTCCATCTTGGGTTGTGACCAAATTTTTCACTAAGAAATAAAGCTTTCATTTTTTTGAAGCGGTGTTCAGAGTTTGCGCATCAGGACGAAACTCTCTATTTTAGTGCCAATACTCAAGTGCACTCGGTCCCATGGACACCGCAGATAGACCTCGCACCAAAAATGCGATGTGAAAGGAATTTCAATGAAAAAGATCAAAGTACAAAACCCAGTTGTCGAGCTTGATGGCGATGAGATGACCCGTATTATTTGGGATTTCATCAAGAAGAAGTTGATTCTTCCTTATTTAGAAATTGATTTGAAGTACTACGATCTTGGAATTGAAAATCGCGATGCAACCAATGACAAAGTCACCGTGGAATCAGCGGAAGCCATTAAGAAGTACAATGTGGGTGTGAAGTGCGCGACCATCACTCCGGATGAAGCTCGTGTGAAGGAATTCAAGTTGAAAGAAATGTGGAAAAGTCCTAACGGAACGATCCGCAATATTTTGGATGGGACTGTTTTCCGTGAGCCCATCATTTGCCAAAACATTCCACGCCTTGTTCCTAACTGGACAAAACCAATTTGCATCGGTCGTCATGCTTTTGGAGACCAATACCGAGCCACAGATTTCGTGACCAAGGGCAAAGGAAAGTTAACGATCACATTTGAAGGAGAGGACGGTCAAAAAGTCTCTCACGAAGTTTATAACTTCAAAGGAGATGGGGTTGCGATGGCCATGTACAATACGGATGAATCCATCCGTGGCTTTGCTTCCGCTTGTTTAAACATGGCTTTGCAGAAGAAATGGCCACTGTACTTTTCTTCTAAAAATACGATTTTGAAAAAATACGATGGACGTTTCAAAGATATCTTCCAAGAGTTGTATGAAACTCAATTTAAAGAAAAATTTCAGGCCGCTGGGATCACTTACGAACATCGTTTGATCGATGATATGGTGGCAAGTGCTTTGAAGTGGAATGGTGATTTTATCTGGGCATGCAAGAACTACGATGGCGATGTTCAGTCAGACACTGTTGCGCAGGGCTTTGGTTCTTTGGGCTTGA
>CAZFSX010000025.1:15722-16385 GCA_964522115.1 uncultured Pseudobdellovibrionaceae bacterium
CAGATGGAAAAACCATGGAAGCAGAAGCTGCCCACGGAACAGTGACTCGTCACTACCGTATGCACCAACAGGGTAAACCCACCAGCACGAATCCTATTGCTTCGATTTTTGCATGGACTCGTGGTTTAGCTCATCGTGGAAAATTGGATGGGAATACAGACTTGATCCGTTTTGCAGAAACTTTAGAAAAGGTTTGTGTTGCCACAGTTGAAAGCGGAAAAATGACGAAGGATCTCGCTGTATGCATTCATGGTGAAAAAGTGGGAACTGAACACTACATGAACACAGAGGCTTTCCTGGAAGCCATCGATACAAATTTACAAAAAGCCTTTTTGAATTCTTAATTTTAGATGAAGACCAAGTTCTTTTGTGGGGCTTGGTCTTCATTTTTACCTCTTGGGCATTTCTTTGAGCCCTGTCTGGGGAGACTTTTTAGGAACTCTTTCTTCAGCTTGCCAGCCCTAAAGAATCTGGTTAGAAGCATGGTTTTCAAGGAGATCTGCCATGCTTTTCAAAAATAAGATCAATTCTATTTTCTTGGGTGTTTTATGCTTCATGATTTTTTTCAGTTTCACCCAAAGCGCTTTGGCCGAACTTGCACCAAGAGTTTCTTGCCAGGAAGTTTTTTCAAGATCGTCCTTTGATCGCGAAGTGCCCGCGCCG
>CAZFSX010000026.1:0-2989 GCA_964522115.1 uncultured Pseudobdellovibrionaceae bacterium
GGGGAAAAAAGATCAATTCCCAGTCCAATTTGCATTCCATTTTGAAAGCGTTGTGTGTCCGCACCTTGCAAATGCAAGCTGGTCATACTGGTGATCAGTCCAACATTGGCGTGCAGAAGAAGACTTTCAAAAGGATCTTCATTGTTGGTTGTTTGGCGCTGTCTTTTCTGGGATAACTCTTGCAGTAAACTTTCATAACCCACCTCTTCATAGGTCGAGGCCGCAAAACTTGTTCCGCCAAACATCAGCAATAAAACAATAATACCGCGGTACAGACTCATAAAACCTCCAGCATTAGAAATAGGTTATCATAGACGGG
This sequence comes from uncultured Pseudobdellovibrionaceae bacterium, assembly GCA_964522115.1. Lineage (GTDB taxonomy): Bacteria > Bdellovibrionota > Bdellovibrionia > Bdellovibrionales > Bdellovibrionaceae > CAZFSX01. The sequence continues at coordinate 320 of CAZFSX010000026.1, forward strand.
CAAGGGCTCAAAACTGGTCTTTTTTTTCTAGACTCTTTGCTGGCACAATAGGGTATATGGCTTCAAGGAAAAATTGTTTATGTGCCTTCTGTGGAAGGACAAGAAAAATCTACACACAAAGACGAATCGGTCTTGCGAACATTTTTGTGTCAATGTTTGGAGCTGGCGTCCTGATGTTTTTTCTTTGGGGGGAGTTTGAGCCCAAAGCGATATTTATTTTCGTTTGTTTTCTGGCTATCAGCGAAATATTTATTCAGATTCGGTGGCGTATTCACATTGTTTGTCGGCATTGTGGTTTTGACCCGGTTGTCTATTTAAAAGATCCTTCGAAGGCGGCGGAAAAGGTTTCAGCTTATTTAGAAAAAAAACAAAAGGACCCCGTGTCTTTATTGTCGGAACCATTGAATCTTCCTAAAATTAGTTCACAAAGGAAGAAAGAGCTGCAAGAGATGCAAGCTAAAAATGGAAAAAGTGGCCGTATCTTATCTCGACAAATCTAATAGTCACTGAAGGGGATTCATGTTAGCTTATTCTTTATCTTAAAGAAGGCGACAGGCATGAAAACTTTGATTGTGATACCAACCTACAATGAACGTGAAAATATCCCTCCTTTGATTGATGAAGTCATGAAGCAGGATTTGGGTGTGGATTTTCTTGTTGTGGATGATAGTTCTCCCGATGGTACAGGGCAGGTTGTTCAAGATTTACAGAAAGTGAATTCAAGAGTTCATCTTTTGACTCGTCAACAAAAACAGGGTTTAGGTCGAGCTTACATTGCGGGTTTTCAGTGGGCTTTACAAAATGGATATCAGTGCATTGTCGAAATGGATGCTGATTTTTCACATCGACCCGTGGATTTGAACCCCTTATTGAAGGCTATGGAAAGTCACGATTTTGCGGTTGGATCTCGTTATGTTCAGGGGGGAGGAACAGTCAATTGGGGATGGTTACGTAAAATTATCTCTCGTGGTGGAGGTATTTACTCCCGACTGATTCTTGGTTATCCGTTGAATGATTGGACTGGTGGTTTTAATGCATGGACTGCAGACACCTTAAAAAAAATAAATTTAGACAGTGTTCAATCGAACGGTTATAGTTTTCAGATAGAGCTTAAGTACAAAGCTTTAAAAAATGGGTGTCGTGGAATAGAAGTTCCAATCCTGTTTGAAGATCGCAGGGTGGGACAAAGCAAAATGTCATTAAGGATTGTGATTGAGGCTTTTTACCGTGTTTGGCTTATTCGAGCGAAGTAGTTTCTGGATCAAAATGATGGTCATGGGTTTGTGTTTGTTCCAAGTTCATGCTTGGGGACAAATGCAAAAAGCCCAAGTTATCACTCAAGGCGCTCTTTTGTACACAGAACCTGATTTTGATGCAACTCCCTTAGGGGCTTTGCAGGCCGGTGATGTTGTGGATGTCAGCACTCAACGCTACGGAGCCTTTTATTTCGCCAAAACAAAAATTGGGCAGCAAGGGTATATCTCAGATGTGGATGTGAAGTTAGCCAAGGGAGCCGTTTCTCAAGGGGGGCAGTTGACTCCTTCTGAGGCTCCAAAGATTTCTTCTAAGTCAGAAAAAAAAGTGGATCGTCGTCCCCCATTTGAAGATACTAGGTATGTGGGACTTAGTTATGATTTTATTCGATACGGCGAAGACACCATGGGGAAAAGTTATTCAGAGCCCTATGATTTTTTTGGCTTGAAGTTCACGGGACCCAATTTGCTTTTGGGAATCATGCCTGTGGATATTCATTTGCGGTTCACCAATCAGGTTCCCACTTACTATCAAAAAAATACAGGCCAGCCCGTGGAATCTTTGATCACGATCTCCGATATTAAGTTTATGTCCTTTTGGCCTCAGAGTTCATGGCATATGTTGTTTTTAGGATTTGGCCCTACGGTGCGCTATTCTCGTTTTGATGTGAAATACAATGGTAAGGCCTATCCCTTAGAGGATGTTGGAGTTGGTGCGGCATTTAATGTTGGTATTGCTTTTCGATGGGGAAAGTTTGCTCTACGCACCGAGGCTGATTATTTCTGGGAAAAATCAAAATACTCTTCGGCTGGGGCCAGTTTACAGTACGCATTTTAATTCCTTCGATCTTGGCTTGCCTTTTGACAAAGCCCACGGGCTTTTCTATGACAAGGCATGGGAATTCATCTTTTACCTACAGAAGTTGTCGATCAAATTGCCGCCGGTGAGGTTGTCGAAAGACCTGCTCATCTTGTCAAAGAGCTTGTGGAAAATAGTTTGGATGCAGGCGCGGACCACATCACCCTTGAATATTCTGAGGGTGGTCGATATGTGAAGGTTGTGGATAATGGCAGTGGCATTGACCCTGCGGATTTACCAAAGGCCTTGCAAAGATTTGCCACCAGCAAAATTGAAAAGGCCGCGGATCTATGGCGTTTGAACAGCTTCGGTTTTCGTGGAGAAGCCCTTGCCAGTATTGCTTCGGTCAGTCGTCTGACCTTGATCTCTCGAAGAGCTGGGGTTGAAACGGGATCTCGGCTGATCGCTGATTTCGGAAAAATGGGACCCATTGAAAATGTGGGTGGATCTTTTGGAACAACTTTGGTGGTGGAAGATCTTTTTTCCAATGTCCCTGCTCGATTGAAGTTTTTAAAAACAGCGGCCGCAGAAGGATCGCAAATTAAAACAGTGATGAAG
>CAZFSX010000026.1:2999-15931 GCA_964522115.1 uncultured Pseudobdellovibrionaceae bacterium
ATGAAGGCTTTGGCTTTGGCCTACCCTCAGGTTGCCTTTAAAGTTTTGTGTGATGGTCAGCTGATTTTTCAATGGTTGCAAGCTTCGTCCCATCTTCAACGAGCACAGGATGTTCTGGAAGTCGAAAAACTTTATCTTGGAGAATCAACAAGACAGGATATTCGAGTCCAAGCAGTTTTTGCAGATCCGAATACTACGGCAAAGACATCCAAAAACATTTGGCTTTTTGCTCAGAATCGTTGGATTCAGGATCGAAGTCTTCAGGTCGCTGTTCAAGAAGCCTATCGACAGCTTTTAATGCATGGTGAATTTCCGATTGCAGCCGTCTGGGTGCAGATGGATCCTGAAAATATTGACGTGAATATTCATCCCACAAAATCTCAGGTCAAATTTGTTCAACCAGGAGATGTTTTTCGAGCCGTGCAATCCGCTGTGCGAGGCACTTTAGAAAAAGCACCTTGGGTTCAGTCCTTGGCAGAACAGCATTTTCATACAGACATTGAAAAAAATCCAACGGGTAATGCGACGTCGACATCCTTCATGGCAAAATCCCCTGAGCCATCGAACTTTCAATTTCAGGATCAAAATTTAGACAGAGTCCAATTTCCTAAAAAGGAAATGTTGAATTTAGAAACATTAAAAAAATATGCTCCTGCGAAAATGCGTCCAACAGCTAGCTTTGCTTCCATGTCGAAACTGGATTCGCAGCTTTCATCACCACCAGTAGAAGTTCTCACGACGAAGGAAGAAACTCCAACCAAGGATTTCATCTCCGATGTGAAAGAAACTCCAAGAAAATTTTGGAGTCAGTTGGATGTTTTGGGGCAGGCTCATTCGACATACATTCTTGCTCAGAGTGAAAAATCGTTATTTTTTATTGATCAACATGCGGCCCACGAAAGAATCAATTACGAACAAATCATGTTCGCGTGGAAGCAGGGAACTGGTCCAAGACAGGATTATTTATTTCCTTTGGTGATCGATTTATCCGAAGAAAAAGTTCAAGCCCTGCAGATCCATTTTCCTGAACTTCATCGATTGGGGATCGAGCTTGAAGTTTTGGGTCCAGGCAGTGTGGGAGTGAAATCCGCAGCACCCGCTCTGAAGGAATCAGCCATTGCACAGGTCATTGAAAAAGTGGCCTTTGAACTTTGCCAACACGGAGATAGTTTTCAGTTTGAAAAATGGGTGGGCGATCTGTGTGCAACACTGGCCTGTCATTCTTCGATCCGCGCAGGTCAGGCTTTGAGTCTTCCTGAAATGAAATCTTTGCTGATCGAAATGGATGCCTTTCCCCTTTCGACATTTTGTCCACATGGACGTCCTGTTTTTGTTGAATATCCTTTTTATCGTCTTGAAAAAGATTTTGGAAGGATTGTTTGATGCAAGTGATATTCATTGTGGGGCCAACGGCCTCTGGTAAGACTCAGTTGTCCGTGCAATTGGCAAAGGCTTTGGGTGAAAGCTTGGTGGTGAATTGTGACAGTGTGCAAACCTATGATGGTTTGCAGATTGGTTCGGCAAGACCCACACAGCAGGAAATGCAGTCTGTTCCCCATGAACTCTTTGGATATGTTCCCGTGGGGGAATCCTTAACTGCGGGCCAGTACCGTCGAGATTTTTTTTCTTTGCTTCAGAAAGTGAAAGATCAATATGAGAATATTTTCGTTGTTGGTGGTACGGGATTTTATTTTCAAGCTTTGGAAAAGGGAATGTTCGATGCACCATCAGCTCCGGCTGAAATGAAAGATGAAATTGAAAGAGAATTGCAAACTTTGGAAGGCTTTCAAAAGCTGTATCAAGAATTGCAAGCAGCAGATCCTGAAGCGGCCAATCGCATTCACAAAAATGATCACTATCGTTTGGGACGAGCGATCGAAGTATTAAGAATCACGGGGCGTCCCTTGTCTCAGCTAGAAAAAGAATTTCAACCCCAAGCTTTTCCATTCCCTTTGAAGAAATTAGGAATCTGGGCAACACGGCAGGATCTTGAGTCGGTTGTTCAACAACGCACAGAAAAAATGTTACAGCAGGGTTTGATTCAAGAAACAGAACGATATTTCCACCTCAAAGATTGGTCACCCCTGTCCAGTGTGGGATATAAGGAAGTGATGCAGTATCTGAACGGAGAGCTTCTTCATCAGGATTTATCCGAAAAGATTTCCATCTCCACATTGCAGTTGGCAAAAAAACAACGCACCTGGTTTCAGCGGGATTCACAGATTCGTTGGTACCCAATGGGAACTTCCTGGGAACAATGTTTGGATTATGTGAAGATTTGAAAAAAAGTTGACTTAAAAATACCTTCAAGAGATGGATGTCTTGCGATTTGAATACTCTTTGGGGGGTCATTAAAATGAGTCATAACATCTTTCATCTTCTCTTAAAAAAAATGCGTCAAAGTCTTTCTTTTTTGATTCTTTTAGCCTTTTCAATTGCTCAGGCCAATGGGGCTCATAATTTGCAAGTTTTTAGAGATATGCTAGGTGAAAACCCTGCTGTGATGAATCCAATGGGTCAAAAAATCAATTCAGATAGGCAGGCATGGATTGAAAATCGATGCCAATCTTTGAATCAAGCAGGGTTGGAATATGATTTGTTGATTCATCAAACAAGTCTCGCCATTGGCGCCTCTGCATCTGTAGGATTTGTAACTTTGTTTTTGATTCCAAGTTCCATGTTGAAAGAAGTTCAGCGATCACGAACGGCTGTCCGAAAAGATTTTCACCTGATGCAGAAAGAATATCAATATTGGGACAATGTTGCTGATGGAAAACTGATTGATGAAATTCAGGATCCTCAATTACGCCAGAGAGTTCTTACTTTTTATCAACAGCGAGAATCTGCTCACAGAGCCCTTGTTGACCAGTCCAATCTTGATCAAAGAACCTTCCGTTCATGGGCAAAGAAATCAGTGATCACCGGTGGTGTTTTCATGGTTCCCAGTCTTGTTGGAGTCAAATGGCTTCATGAAAAAGCTAAAGAAAAGAAAGCTCAAATCGATGAACTCCAAGACGCTCTTCAAAAAGAATTAGGGGAAAACAGCAAAGCAAAATGTCGTGAACTTTAAGACTTTTTGCTGACAGTGCTGAGCTTCACAAACATGGGTGTTTGCAGCAGACGCTGGTAGTTTTTAAAAATTCTTTGCATGTATTCTTTGGGAATTTTTTTCTGCTCAACGAATTGAGCCAGTTTCCCAGGGCCCATATTGTAAGCGGGAACAAAGTAGGTCGCTTTATTTTCAAATTGTTCTCGCAGTAAAGATAAATAATAGATTCCAAGACTGACATTTTTGATGGGATTTTCTAAATATTCTTCCATGGAAGAAGGGGCTTCTTTATTTTGAAGTTGCAAAAGCCATTCGGCTGTCGATGGCATCAATTGCATCAATCCAATTTCTCCGGCCAGACCTCGAGCTTTAGGATGAAAATTACTTTCCGCTTCAATCATGGAAGCGACAAACAATGGATCAACTCCGTGGCGATTGCTTTCTTCTAGAATGACTCGGGTAATATCGGGGGACATGGATCTTAATCCCACCGGAAGTTTTTCTTTGACGAAAAGATGCAAGGTGAAGGGGAATTGGTGATGGGCTTTGATGCGAAGACTTTGTCTGCGAGTCTTGCGATCTTGAAACATTTCTTTCACAAAATGTAATTTCGCGCTGTTTTCCAAAGGCGGAACAAGAAGCATCTTGCCCCCTGATGTTGAGTTTGAGGGAACCGACGCAATTGATAAAAGTGGCCATAGGGCGAAGAGGATCCATTTCATACTTACAAACTATTGCAAAGCACGGACCATCTGTATGTCTCAATTTGAGATCTGCTTTGGAATCTGTTCGTGGCAGGGCCTGATTTCGGGGGGGGGAGGATCGCATGATGTGACAAATTTTGTCGAAGGCTCCCCAAACTAGGCCCTTCATCTTGCAGAGATCTTGAAGAACAAATCCCAGCAGGCTTAGATTGAATTTGATCTGTGAACTCAACAGGAATGGCCTTTGCATCTATTTCCATCAGCAGAAAAGGAAATTTATGAAAAGGCTTCAAGAAATCTTCATCATTATTTTTGCGATCAATTTCGGCGCCTCTGCCGATGTGACCTCCTATTCTGTTGCTCCGACTTCGATGACTCCTGTGGCAGCTCGTCTCTTACGAGAAACTCAGGCCCATGCTTTCCGCGTTGAGAAAAAAATGGAAACTCTGCAGGCTCGTTTTTTTTATCGGCCTCTGTTATTTTTTTCGGGAACCTATCTTGATCGGGAATTGGCAATGGAGTTTGCATCTTTGCACGATCAATCCAAGCGAGATCGATCAAGGTCCTTTCGAGATCGCTATTATGAGCCAGCTGGCTTGGATCCCAAGGGCCCTTCTGTGATAGAACTTTTGTCTTTGTATTATGGGATCAATAAAAAAGATATGCCTGCTCAGATGAGTGAGAGTTTTTACAAACTTTTAGCGGCTTTGAATGCCATTGATTGGCAGATTCAGGTGGAATTTTTTGCAAAAAAAGGTTTTTTAAAACCCGCCGCGGTCGAACTCTTCTCAAAAACAGGGAACGCTGCCTTGATTCAACGAAGCCATCAGCATTTAAACCATGTCGCTCTGGATCTTTTGAATATGGAAAATGCTGCGGACAAGGTGGATCGGCAGTTTCATAGTCAGAATGAAATTGGGATGAAACCCGACTTGGCCGTCGACTATTTAACGAATATGGACGAGGTTCAAATGGCGAATTACCTTATTAACAAAGAGAAAGAAAACAAAGCTGGAAAATCCTTGGCAGATCATTTAAATTGCCGAAGTCTTTTTCCACAGCGGGTCCATTTAATTTTTGGAAATAGTTATGATTAGAAAGACAGAAACAGTGAAAAGACAGGAGAATCGAATGCCATCTCAAAAGATAAAAATTTTCCTTGGACTTGTATTTTTCATTCACAGTGTTGCTTGGTCCGCAGAAGGGCAAGACGTAGAAAAAATGAAAGATGTACAGATGAGATTGACCTGTGAAAAATCCCATCCAATGATTCAGGCACTTTGTAAACGTGAAGCTGAAATGTTGAAATTGGAGGACGCTATCAATACTCTTCAATTAGGCCAATATGGTGTGATTCTTGTCACCTTTGGGTCACTTCCCTTCATGATTTTGCAGCGAATAGCTAAGAAATCAGCAGGTACCTTAGTGAAAAATGTGAACGAAGTTTTATCTTCAAACCAAGTTGCAGAGGGTGAAAAAAAGGCCCTTCAGAATCTTGTTGCTAAGAATTTTGATAAAGCAAAAAAGCAAAACAATATGAACAATCTTGTCGCAGGTGGGTCTGCCGTTTCATTTTTGCTCATGGGACATTATAAAAATGCCCTTAAAGAAGAGTTCCATCGCCAAAAAGCACTTCGAGAAATTGAGATACGAAATTTGGAATTAGAAATTTTAAAAAGCATTAAAGACGGATCTTTGCCAGAAAAATTTGGACCACATCAAGATAACAAATCAGGAAAGTCTCCAGGAGCGACTCCTGAAACATCAACTCAACCAGAAGATTATATTTAAAAGAAGTTATTGCACCTTCCTGGAATCAGGAAGTTCCCTTGGATGGGAGAAAGAAGAAATATGCTACGACATCATAAAACTTATTTTGTTTGGATTCTCATTTTGTGTATGGGATGGATAAATTCCGAAGCTTTTGCCTTTCAGGAAATGTTCACAGATCCTGCGTTGCAGGTTCCTTCTGAATCGGCGTCTGTTGATAGTCATTTACGGCAATTGCAACAGGAAAAAAATGGATTGAAAGCATTGCAAAAGCAATTGTTATTGGCTGAGGGGGTCAGGGCCGCAACTCCTGTGATTGGAGCCATTGCAGCAGTGAATAGTATTGTTCGCGAAATTGAACGTCGACTTCAAGAAAAGGGTCTTCGTGGGATTGTCACCGAACTTCAATTGGATTCGAAGAATAAACTTTTGAAAAATGAAAGTTCAAGGTACCGAAATGAAATCAGGGCGTTAAAAACTGAAAGGAATATCAGTGCCGTTGCAGCAGCAGGATCTGCAGTGACCTTTTGGGCCCTTGATCAAAAGTGGATTCCATACATTCAACAGCATATACAGCAAAGAATTCATACCATCGAAGAACTTGAAAGAGATTTGGTAGAAAGCCAAATTTTAAAAGAGTAAGTCTTTCTGGTTGTTTTAGAAAATCACCTAAGGATTGCGAAGAAGAAAGGAGAAATCACGATGGGACAAAATCTTGTTTTAAGAAAATACAGCGCAGTGTTTTTCCTATTGATAAGTTTCTTAGCGCCTTCTTCCTATGCATTGTCTTTGAATTTTGTCAGTCCAGAGGAAGATCTTTGGGCTGCGACTCAGGCGGATCAGTTTTGCAAAGAATTAAAATCCCAACCCATTTCTCAGATGGAAGCTGGGATCGATATGTTGCAAAAGCCAGGCATAAGTCCCGCGGATGGACAAAGATTTATGGAAACAGTGACATTGAATCCTTTGGATCAAGCAAGTATTGGGCAATTGATGATGCAAAAGGGATTGACTCATTCCACCTTTGTTTTGGTGAATTCTCCAATGGCAAGTCTAAGAATCAATGCCTGCCGCATTCCTGGTTTGGATCCCGCGGCCCTATTTTATTTTAGAATTTACCGCAATGAAGTCCAAGCTCGCGTTCTAGGAGTTGTAGGATTGGGATTTGCTGGGTATGGATTAGGCAGGCTATTTCATAAGGGATGGTTGATGCTTGAAAAGGGAGCTAATCGATTTGATTTACTTCGCTTTGTGGTTATTCTTTCACCATGGTTGGGTCGGCAGTTGATCAAGGTTTTTTTTGGTTATATGGCTTACGAAATTGGAGTCAATACCTGTGAAAGTTTTCGAGATCTGACTGAGTCTGAAAAAAAGCAATTTCAAGAATTGAGCCAAGCAGCTTTTTCAGAAACTGATCAACTTTTAGTTCAGTCTTACCAGTTTTTAATAGATTCAAAAATGAAACGGTTGAAGCTCTTGCAATCCAAAGGGCTGAATCCAACCTTACAACAGAAAATTCAAGACGATATCCAAAAGTACAATGAAAAATTAAAGAGCCTTTCTGGGATGCAGAAGCATGAAATCCAAGAAACAACGCGAACGGGTGTGTCGTTGTACTTGCAATATTTCTGTGAGGATTTGACAGCCTTCGCGAACAAAGTCAGAATGTCCGAAAAATAATAAGGACAATCCAATCTATGAAAAGTATGACAGGATTTGGAACGGGTCGTGTGGATTATCAAGATGGCACGATCGAAGTTTCTATGAAGACCGTGAACGGAAGATTTCTCGAGGCGCGCTTTCATTTGCCACGGGAATTTTCATTGTTTGAAAATGACCTAAAAAAGATTTTATCTTCCCATATTCATCGTGGAACCGTGGATATTTATATTCACCGAAAAATTTCTCAAGAAAAGAAATACCGCCTCGTTTTGAACCAAGATCTTGCTGGCCAATATTTGAAGTCCGTCAGTCAATTACAAAAAAAGTTTAAACTGACTTCTAAATTGCAAGCAGATCATGTTTTGCGTTTTCCAGAGGTTGTCCATTTGGTGGAAGAATCAGGAACATCAGAAGGTGAAAAGAAGGTTTTAGAAAAGCTTTTTAAAACGGTCTGTCAATCCTGTGTCAAAGAACGCGAACGAGAAGGCAAGAATCTTCAACAGGAATTGAAAAAGATTCTGCAAAGTTTGGATGAAGTTGTAGAGAAGATTCAGTGGCTTCGAGAAGACGCCAATCGCAGTTTAGCCCAGAAAATCCAATCGAAAATTCAAAGTCGTTTGCAAGAAATGAATTTAGCTTTGGACAGTCAGCGCATTTCTCAAGAAGTTGTGATGCAGTTGGAAAAATCAGATATCAATGAAGAGATTGCTCGTTTAAAAGAACATCTTCGCAGTTACCATACGATGTTGGAAACCAAGGGTGAAATTGGAAAAAAGTTAGATTTTTACACTCAGGAACTTTTGCGTGAGATGAACACCATCGGCAGCAAGTCTCAGATTGCAAAGTTGACTCAACTTGTGGTGGAGGCTAAGACTTTGATCGAACAACTTCGAGAACAGGTTCAGAATGTCGAATAAAGATTTTCCTCACAAGACCCGACTGATTATTGTTGCTGCTCCCAGTGGAGCAGGGAAGAGTTCCTTTGTGGATCGCATCACTCAAGAGGAACCTCGCCTGATGGATACGATCACCTACACCAGTCGTGCTATGCGCCGGGGTGAGGTTCAGGGTGGTCCCTATCACTTTATTTCTCGAGAAGAGTTTCAGAAAAAAATTCAGGAAGGTTTTTTTATCGAATGGGCCAAGGTTCATGAAAACTTGTACGGAACATCTCGGGAGCAGTTGGAAAAAACTTGGTCTCTGGGAAAGACAGTCATCATGGATATCGATGTCCAGGGTGTTGCAACCTATAAGTTGATTTTTCCTGATGCTGTGGGGATTTTTATTTTGCCTCCATCTTTAGATGAATTGCGACGTCGCGTCATTAAGAGGGATGGGAAGGTCCCTGAGGATCTGGAGATTCGCATGAAAAATGCTGAAAAAGAGATCGCCATGGCCTCGGAATTTGATTACCAGCTTGTGAATGATGATTTTGAGTCTTCTTACCTGAAATTCAAGAAAATCATTGAAGAGTTGCTTGGTTAAGAGTACTTTCGGGGTTTTGAGGTTCATCTTAACAGGAGGATTCATGGCTCGAGTAACGGTTGAAGATTGTTTGGATAAGGTTCCGAATCGTTTTGCGTTGGTCTTATTGGTTGCAAAGCGTGCGAAACAATTGATGAAGGGTTCCGAATTGACTGTTGCAACTCGTGGAAACAAAAATATCGTTGCAGCTCTTCGTGAAGTGGCGATCGGCAATGTGATGTTTGAACATGATGCTTCGTTAGGAACGCATTACGAACAAATCCAAAGGGATTTGAATAAATAAAGATTCTACGGGACCTCGATGAAGGTCCCGTTTTTTTATGTTTTTCTAAAAACTCTCGAACTTTCCAAAGATTCTTCCGAGAAGCTCAATAACTGAAAAGTAATAAAACTATGGCCGAGTACGCAGCTGGTGATGCCCTTCAAGAAAAGCAACTTCGATCTGTGGATGATTTGATCCGCAAGGTGCAGTCATTTCATTCGACTCTGGATACTTCGATCATTCAAAAAGCATATACATTTTCAGAAAAAGCCCATGCTGGTCAGATTCGTCGCAGCGGGGAACCTTATATCTCCCATCCCTTGTCTGTAGCTGGGATTTTGGCAGACTTGCGTTTAGATGTGGACACGATTGTGACAGGATTGCTGCATGATACAGTTGAAGATACTCATGCAACGTTAGAAGACATCCGCAAAGAGTTTGGTGATAGCGTCGCCAAGCTGGTGGATGGGGTCACAAAGATTTCGTTGATTTCATTTAAGACCTCGACGGAGCGTCAGGGTGAAAATATCCGTAAGATGATTGTGGCCATGGGGAAAGATGTGCGCGTCGTTTTGGTGAAGTTGGCAGATCGTTTGCACAATATGCGAACGCTTCATCATATGCCCTATGAAAAGCAGGCTCGCATTGCACGAGAAACTTTAGAAATTTACGCTCCACTTGCCAGTCGTCTGGGGATTAGTTCTATCAAGATCGAACTTGAGGATCTAAGCTTTCGATATTTGCATCCAGATGTTTATTTTCAATTGGCTCAAAAAGTTCAGAAGCAAGAAAAAGATCAGTCCCATTACATTGAAGAAGTTCGTCGTTTAATCACGGATGAGCTTGAAAAGGGAAGTTTCAAGAGTTTTGAAGTTCAGGGACGTTCAAAACATTTATGGTCCATTTACCGAAAAATGGCCAACCGTAATATTGAGTATGAACAGGTGTATGATGTCCTGGCCTTCCGTGTGGTGGTGGATACTCTCAGTCAGTGTTACGAGGTTTTGGGGCATGTGCATTCCCTATGGAAGCCTATCCCCGGTCGTTTTAAAGACTTCATTGCCATGCCTAAGGCGAACAATTACCAAAGTTTGCATACGACCGTTGTGGGCCCGGGTGGAGAGCGTATTGAAATCCAAATTCGTACTCGGGACATGCATTTGATTGCCGAGCGCGGGATTGCGGCCCACTGGAAATACAAAGAGGGTGGGCGTGTTGCAGAAGAGACCTCTCAAAAGTTTGAATGGTTGAAGGATCTTGTGAACTGGCATCAGCAGGTTCGCAATGCTGATGAGTTTTTGGATACGGTGAAGACGGATCTGTTTGAAAGTGAAATCTATGTTTTCACTCCCAAAGGTGATGTTCGGGAATTTCCGGATGGGGCCACACCGATTGATTTCGCCTATGCTGTTCATACGGAAGTAGGAAATAAATGTGTTGGCGCTCGGGTGAATGGGCGCATGGTCCCCCTGAAGCATGAATTGCAAAATGGGGATACCGTTGAAATTGTGACATCGAAGACCCAATCTCCATCCAAGGATTGGTTGAAGTTTTGTGTGACAACGAAGGCGAAGAATAAAATTCGTTTCTTCATCAAGGAAGAGCAACGTAAGCGTTCTTTGATTTTGGGTAAGGATTTAGTCGATAAGGAATTCCGTAAATTTGGAGCCAGTTACTTAAAGTATGTGAAAGGTGATAGCCTGACACAATTTTTAAGTGATCAAGGAATTCATGATCCGGATGAAGTTTTTATTCGTGTGGGTTATGGCAAAATGGAACCACGGTTCATTCTTGAAAAACTGGCTCCAGAGTTATTGAAGCAGGGGCCACCCGTTGCAAAATCCGAAGCCGAAGGCGTGATGGAGCGAGTGGTAAAATCCGCCACTCAAAAAGCCAAAAAGTCTGGCTCTTTGATTTCAGTCAGTGGAATGGATGATATGTTGGTGCACTATGCGCGTTGCTGTCATCCGATCCCAGGGGATCCGATAGTTGGTTTTATCACCCGAGGTCGCGGAATCACAGTGCATCGTTCGGATTGTCCTAAAGCCTTTGAATTTGACCAAATTCGTCGTGTGGATGTGGAATGGAACGTGAAAGCCGCTTCCGAAGGTATGGAACGAGTCGTGCGTGTGCGCGTGATCTCTCAGGATGCCCCGGGCTTATTGAAGGCGATGAGCGAGGCCTTCACCATGAAGGGTGTGAACATTCATAACGCCTCTATCCGCACAACGAAGGATAAAAAAGCCGTATCGATCTTTGATGTGGGGGTGAAGGATACCTCGCAATTGAATCAAGTTCTGCTAGAACTTCAAAAAATCAAAGGTATCATCGGCGTCACCCGCATCAGCCAAACTTAAAAAGTAGGACCATTTTCCATCTTGATGCTTTACTTCTTGCTTACTGCCGACTGGGCAGGACATCCCTTTATTTTAGTCTCTGGCTTGGGACAATGTCCGTATTTATGGAATTCAATGAGGCCGCAGATTATTGAAAGGCTCTATTCTGGCGTTTAAATCTATCCTGAGTCAGGAAGATCTTCTTTCTGTTGGCACAAACTTTGCCAATAGGAGTTGTGTGTTCAACAACTTTCTAAGGAGAAATTTATGAAGCTATATAAAAAAGGTTTTTTAGTAATGATGGCAGTGCTTTCAGTGAACTTGATTGGCTGTGCGGGATCATCTTCGAATTCGAAAGGAAAAGATGAAAGCGGTAATTGCAGCCAAGACTTTATTGATAGTTACAACCGTGTTGTAAGTGCAAAAATCGACACAAGAGATAAAATGGAAGAATTTTCAAATCGATATAAGTCTCCCTTAGCGACAGATTCAAGTAAGTTGGCAGCCCTGTTGCTATTGAAGTCGGAACTTACTAAAACAAAACTCAGTTGCGATAGTTTTTTAAGTCAATATCAAGGGGTTTCATGCCGAGCCAGAGTTTCTTTCGAAGAAAAACAAATTTCAGAAAGTGAGCATCGAGATTTTTGTGAAAAAAGTTCAGATCTTCTTCAAAAATTGAACCAGTTAGAGTCTGAGTCTAAGAATCCATCCAAAGAGTAAGATCATTTAAAAGATCATATGAACGGTTATCAAATAAAAAAGGGAGCTATATGCTCCCTTTTTTATTTGATATTACCGGAACAAAAAATTATTTCAAACTTTCGTAATAGGCGGCAAGATCTTCGATATCTTGAGCTGATAAGTTTTTTGCCATAGGGGCCATCATCGCATTTTGGCGTAGGTCATTTTTGAACGCCAGCATCTGAGAGACTAAGTAGTCTTTCTTCTGCCCTGCCAAATTTGGAAAAATCGAACTCATTCCAATTCCATTTTCACCATGGCAACCCATGCATGTTGCAGATTTTGCTTGTCCTTCATTAATGCCTGCAAAAGAAACTGCAGATGTAAGAAGAATTCCAGCAAGTCCGATATTTTTTAATATGTTCATAAGTCTTCCTTTGTTAACAAAATCAATTTGAGTAGCTTTATTCCGGAGCCCCTGCATCCAGCCATGCTTTTAACTTCCGAGCTTCTTCTTCAGTCAACTCGGGCATTCCGACCACAGGCATGTCTTTAACAACAAAGACCCGGTTTTTGATGGAATTCAGTCTTCCAGCGGCAACTGAATAGTCTAACCAATTCGGAGGATTTCCACCTGTACCAGGATTATGGCAGAGGGAGCACTTTGCTTGAAAGATCTCACGAACCTCTGCATAAGTGATTACAATGGAAGGAAGGGTTTGAGGGGGCGGTTGTTCTGCTTCTAGTTTTTCTGGCATAATGGCTTTCTGTCCAAAACGCACTGGATGGTGGGTGTATGGACCGCAGGCGCTGATGGTCAAAAGAACAATAATGCTAAAGAAAATTGATTTTAGTTTCATAAATATTCCTTTCTTAAATCCAAACATGCAGTAAGAAGTAGGTAAAATCGGTGACAGCATTTGTGTTGCCAGCTTCTTGTGCCCCTTCTCCTCGTGGATCTCGTAGACGGCGGCGGGGCAGAA
>CAZFSX010000027.1:0-9265 GCA_964522115.1 uncultured Pseudobdellovibrionaceae bacterium
GTTGCGCGAGTGGAGAGGTCTATCAAGACAGACTCGACAACAGATCGAGATGCCAATGGTCAACAAGCTCAAGGTGGATCCGATCAGAATAAAGAACCCTTGTCGAATGAAGAAATGGAAAAGGTTCTTGAGTATTTGAAAAACTTAACTGTTGTCAAAGATCACCAATTGCAAGTCTTGCTGGTGATGCGAGAAAAGAAAAAATTTGTTCTGCTGCAAGAACCCAACGGGACTATCGTTCGTCGAATTCCCGAACACGAACTAAGGTCTGTTCTTTTGCCTGCGGGTGAAGACAAAGGTGTTCTTCTTCGTCGATCAGCTTAACTTCCGTCGTGGAAACAGCGTCCAGCCATTTATTTGACTCTCGAATGCAAAAAAAATCTGCCACAATAAAGAAAAGGCGCAAGAAGTGTCTTACAGAGTTTCAGTCACAAGTCAGGAGGACAACGTGGCGGGCATTCGAATCACAGGCATGGCATCGGGATTACCCCCGAATATCGTTGAGCAGATCATGGATGCTGAACGTATTCCTGTGAAGAATATGCAAACTCAAAAAACGAAACAAGAAGACAAGTTAAAATTAGTCACTGAATTAGAAACAAAAATCAATGATGTCACAAAAAATCTTGGGGAACTGACAAGCACTCGTGGTTTTATGGATAATCAGTTAATCAGTGGTGATCCCAGTGTCGTGGGTGGTGTGGTCGATGGGGCTAATGCCGTGACGGGGTCGTGGGGAATTGAAGTTTTACAATTGGCACAAAAACCTGGAGCTGTTTCAAATGGATTTCCAGATCGTGATCGTACTCAAATGGGGACAGGTTATATCAAATTTGAAACACCACAGGGGTTAAAACAAGTCTATATCAATTCAAACAATTCAACATTAGAAGGTGTTGCTAAAGCAATTAACACCTCGGGGTCTGGATTGCGAGCCACAGTGATCAACGATCGAAGAGATAAAGACGCTCCATTTCGTCTTTTAGTTACAGGGTTATCAACTGGAGATGATCAGCAAGTTAGTTTTCCTACCATTTACTTATTAGATGGAGATCAGGACATGTATTTTGATCAAAATCGTCCTGCGCAAAATGCGAAGATAAAATTGGATGGTTTTGAAATGGAAGTGCCAGAGAACAAATTGAAAGATATCGTTCCTGGCGTGACTCTTGATTTAAAAAAAGCAGCACCAGGGCAAGAAGTTCAAGTCAGTGTGAAAGAAAATCAAGAAGTGATTTCTGGAAAAATCAAATCCTTTGTAGATGCCTATAATGCAGTCTTAGGGTTTATCCAAAATCAAAATAAAATGAATGAAAAAACTGACACTTCAAGAACTTTAGGTGGAGATGGTCTATTGCGTTCCATTGAAAGTGATATGCGAAGAGTGATTTTAGATCCTCAGTACGGAGTTGGTTCGTCGATCAATCGAGTAGCTCAAATAGGCATCGAATTTAATCGTAACGGTACTTTGAATTTTAATGCTGATAAATTCAATGCGGCTTTGTCTCAAGACCCCCAAGGGGTTGCTAGTTTTCTTCGTGGAGATGGATTCAGTATTGGATTTGTACCCACTGTTAAAAGACAAGTTTCGAATTTGGTAGCTACAAATTTTGGAGTCATTGCCAATCGTAAACGTGGTCTTACAGATAAGATTGAAAATATGAATAAACGCATCGAAGGAAAAGAAAGATTGTTGACTGTGAAAGAAGATCAATTGCGAAGAAAATTCGGAGATCTTGAAACAAAAATGTCAAAAATGCAGCAACAGATGGCAAGTGTTGGGGCAATGGCGGGATCAGTTGGAATAAAAGGATAAAATGAAGGTTAAAGAAATGAACAAACATATTAAAGAGAGAGGAATATGAGCAATCCGTATCAAAAATATAAACAAACAAGCATTCATAGTGCAAGCCGTGAAAAGTTATTACTGATGATGTACGAAGGTGCGATCAAATTCACAAAACGTGCAATCATAGCGTGCGAACAAAAAAATATTGCAGAAAGGTGTACGAATATTGGCCGTGCATACGACATCATTCTGGAATTAAATAATACTTTAGATCATAAAGTTGGTGGAGATATTTCAAAAAATCTTGAGCAGCTTTACATGTTCATGACAGAGCAGTTTACAAAAGCAAATATTTCAGGAGATCCAGAGCCTTTGCACGCCTCTTTGAAAATATTAGAGACTTTGTACGATGCTTGGGTTCAGGCCGTAGAAAAAATTAAAAAAGATGAAGCCAGTCAAACCAAATAATTATGAAATCCCAGGAGGGGAATTTATGAAAGCTATTTTAGAACTTCTAGAAAGAAAGAATCAGTTCCTGAGCGAATTTTTCAATTTGAATGAAAGAGAGTTGGTGCACTTTCAACAAAGTAACTTTGATCAATTAGATTATTTTTATCAGGCTCGGGAAAGTTTGCTTGAAATTATTCATCACATTGACGAAAAAATTGATGAGTTGCAGGTAGCCTTAGGGGAATACTCTCCAACAGATGATGAAAAGACAAATCTAAAAAAATCGCTGACAATAAAAGATGATTTTGTACATAAAATATTGAGCCAAGATTTAGTTATTTTGCAATGTATTGATGATGAAAAATCATCGATTATTCGTGAACTACAAGAGGTTCAAAAGAATAAAAAGAGCATCAGTGCGTACAAATCACCTACATTCAACAAGACTTTGGATGAGGAAGTTTAATCAGTTGGATTTATTCGTGCGACATTGGTCGAGAAGTGATGTGAATGACTTTAATTGAAACAAGGATCTTCCGAGAAGTACCTTGATAGAGGAATTTGCAGCAGGAGAAGATGCATGGGCTTTGTAGGTATAGTTGTCGTATTTGTGATGGTCTTCGTCACGTTTATCATCGCGGGTGGTAAGATCTCTGTGATCTTAAAAGCCGCTCCTGTTGAGCTATCTATCATTGCAGGTTCGGCTTTGGGTGCATATATCATTTCAAATCCAATGAAAGTTATTAAAGCGGGTTTTAAACTTGGCCTTCACGCAATGACGGCAAAAGGTCCTCAGAAAAAAGAATATATTGAGTTGTTGCAGATGATGTTTCAAATTTTTCAATTGTTTCGAAAAGATGGTCCTCAGGCGGTCGAAAAACATATTGAAAATCCAGAGAAGAGTGAAATTTTCTCTGCCTATCCAAGTTTTATTAAGAACCATCATGCGGTTCACTTCATGTGCGATACGATGAAGATCACTTTATCTGCAGATTTATCTCCGTATGATGTCGATGATTTGCTGGATGCTGACGTCAAAGCAATCCATGCAGAAGAACATCTTGCGCAACATGCGATTCAGGGTACGGCGGATGCATTGCCAGGTTTGGGAATCGTTGCCGCGGTTTTGGGGATCGTGAAAACCATGGCCCACTTGACAGAGGGTGTGGAAAAAATTGGTAGCTTGGTCGGATCTGCGCTTGTGGGTACGATGTTGGGGGTTTTCCTTGCTTACGGATTGATCGGTCCCACAGCGACGAAAGTTGCTGCAGATTTAGAGGCCGAGGGAAGATATTTGAATTGCATTAAAGCAGCTATGGTTGCTTTGCAAAGGGGGGCTCCACCTTTGGTTTGTATTGAATTTGCTCGACGAAGTATTATGCCTGAAGAACGACCAACCTTCGAAGAGATGGATAAAGCAACAAAAGAAATTAAAAAAGCAGCTTAGTGAAAGGCTTTTGTGGCAGAAAAAAAAGGAACTACCATTGTTATCAAAAAGATCACAGCCGGCGGTGGTGGTCATCATGGAGGAGCTTGGAAAGTTGCCTTTGCTGACTTCATGACGGCGATGATGGCGTTCTTTCTTGTGATGTGGCTTTTAAATCAAACGCCAGAAACAAAAAAAGCAGTCTCTGATTATTTCTCAACACCCAGTGTGATTGAATACAGTTTTTCTAACTATGGTGTCGAGATCACGTTGGAAAAGTTGTTTCTTGATTTACTGAATGAGCCGCTGAAAGCATTTCAAGAGTTTTTAGAACCCGTGGATAAGACACCAAATTTACTTGATATGGGTTCTGCCAAAGTCGTCGCTGCAGCCATGGCAGATCAATTAGGAGATGTGGCAAAGAATGTTAGCATTTCACCCGACGGATTAGAATTTGACATTCCAGATGTCCAGTTGTTTGATCCTGGGACATCGACCCCTTCAAAAGATTTTGTTACGTCCATGGAAAAAGTTAAAGGTGTCACTGCTGGTTTAGCAGATGCAAATTTATCGATTACTTCGATGCTCTTTCACCAGTCAGTGCCAGGAAGTCACCCTGATCTTGCTGAAAAAATTGCGAATGAAAGATTGGATCTTCTTCAAAAAAAGATCCAGGCGGGTTTGGAACATCCATCAGTTGATGTCAAAGGCTATGTTCAAGTGATTTCCAAGAAAGATTTTGTCGAAGGTCAGGGGCGAAGACCCATGGGGTTGATTCGCTTGAAGCTGCGACAAAAAGAAATTAAATCAGATGGCACTAAGCCCAGAAAACTGGAAGACTTATTTGGATCTAAAAAACCTGATATGAATGTCTACGATAATTTTGTGAAGCAGGTCAGCGAAAGAAAAGCTAAAGCAAAAACTTCTGAATAATTAAAATTTCGTTTCCATTGTCAGAAAAAGAAAAGGACCTGCTTTTCCTGCAAGGTCGGTTGCATTTGTCCATGTCCCCTGAACAGACAAAATCAGCTGACTGATTTTGTAACCCAAGGATCCTCGGATATGAAAATAAGAACTGACTCCAAGGGCTGAAAGGCTTTGATATCCAAGCTCTGCTTTTGCAATAAGATCAGAACCAAGTGGCCAATCAGCAACGAAACCTAGGTAGCTGGATTCAGTGTAGGTGCCTTCCCAATTGTCATTTTTTAGATATAGAACATGGTAGCCAAATAAATTTAAATCTAAATCGATCAACATTCCATTGCGACCAGTTTCTTTATAGAATCGATTCAGAAGAACCTTGATCATTAAGTCTGCATTGGTTGTAAAATTCATTTTGTAACCAATGGTAGGTCGCAGGTTCAATTGGACACTTTCCGTTCCGTAGTGAACATTCCCAGCGGCTAATGAAAATAAGAATTGTCCATTGATAAGATATCCCAGATTTCCGCCAAAGTGAGGATCAGATTCTGTTTGAGTCACCCCTTGTTCAACATAGTTGGTTGCAAACTCTCCTTCAAAAAAAAATTTGGTCCCATCATTCGAGTTGGGTTTGTTTTCAGATTGGGCAAGGCTTTGGAATGAAACCAAGAAAAGAAAAATAAGTGCAAATGATCCCCAGATTTTAGATTTGCGCTTATCGTTCATATCTACCTCTATCACGTGGAGAAGACGATTTCGACTTCTGCCATTTTGTTGATGTAAAATCTTTTCGCTGCTTTATCAATTGCACAGATGGCCTGGACATAATCTCCATCGGGATTTCGAATCACTCCAAACGGAAAAATACGTCGAGTCTTTCCCTTCAGGCTACCTCCTTCATACAAAATGTCAAGAGCAAGTCCTTTTTCTGTCGCTTCAAAAACTTTGCGAAACTTGTCCGTAGCAGAACGCAGTAATGTGTAGTTTTCCCAGGCTAAAGTTTTTTTTTGAACTTTTAATGCTTCTTGAAGAGTTTGATGGGGAAGTTTTTCTAGGCATTTGATTGCAACTTGCATGCAGGCTTCGGCATCATCTTCTGCTCGATGAGCTTGACCTTGAGGAAGTTGAAAATATTTAATCAGTGTTTGTAATTTATGATTCACGCTGTTTTTGAAGAGTTCTCGGGACAGTAAACTGGAACAAAGTAATACATTTTTGGGAAAATCCAACTTGGATCGTTCAAATTCCAATGTCAGAAAACCTAAATCAAAGGGCGCATGATGTGCGACCAAAATGCTGTCTTTGATAAAATCACGAACCTCATGAACCTTCTCTTGAAAATACGGTTTATCTTGAACCATTTCATTGGTGATTCCATGTATTTTGATAATTTCGTTGTTCATAGGTTTGTGGGGCTTGAATAGATGGGTCCAAACTTTGCGATCCCCATTTGGTTCAATACGAACGGCAGCAAGCTCAACAATTTCGTCACGGACGGGATAGGCTCCGCTGGTTTCTGTATCAAAAGCGACGATGGGATATTTTTTCCATGATTCCGTAAGATCAAAATTCAAGAATAACTCCTAGTTATTGTTGTGGTTTTGAATCATCTACGGCAGCATTTTTGTCAACTAGCTTTTGAACTTCGATCATTTTCACACGAATTTTTTCAGCTAGTTCTTCCAGATTTTTAAATTCATCTTTTGCTCGAACACGAAAATTCCGATCAGTTTGTCCTTCAAGGATTTGTAGTAGATAACGTTCAAACCCATACAAAGGACCCGCAATTTTGTGCGATATCACTTTCCCAATGGCAAAAAGTGCCATCGAAAATAGCAAAGCTATGAATGTCGATGTAATTAGAAATGGAGTTAAAAACCTAGATAAAATATGTTGGTTTTCACCAACTAAAGTGACGATGGAGACCCTTAAAAAAGTATAAGCAAACACAGTGGCAATTAACGAAAGTCCAATTCCCACACCCATTAATAAAAAGCAGTATTTTAATTGAAATTTTGGATTAACCCAATACAGTTTGCGCGAATTCTTTTCAGGCCAAAGAAGATCGCCTTCTTTGATGATGGCGTAAACAATCAATCCATATCCTACCCATTGCAAAGCATCGGCAACATTGAATGCTGGTGATGACAGGCTTTTTGTGGGACCTATAATGATAAAATCAACAACATATCCCCACAAAATGCGATCTGTCACATTTCCTAAAATTCCGCCAAGAAGGATCGACATTCCCGTGCGTAGGCTTAGTGACTTGATGGGAAGAAGATATTGAATAATAGCATAAATACAGACAAGAAATGAGCCCGCTGTAGATAAAGAGACAATACGT
This sequence comes from uncultured Pseudobdellovibrionaceae bacterium, assembly GCA_964522115.1. Taxonomy (GTDB): domain Bacteria; phylum Bdellovibrionota; class Bdellovibrionia; order Bdellovibrionales; family Bdellovibrionaceae; genus CAZFSX01. Next base: position 6,934 of record CAZFSX010000027.1, read on the forward strand.
AAAACAGCAGGAAGGTCTGAAAATAATCCAAGCATTGCACCATGATTATGGTACAAGACAAAATGCAGATATTGCCAGTCCATCGGCGTTTGCAAACTTGCAGACGCCCAGTTTTTTGATAATCGATCCAGAGTCCAAACAATCACAAGTGGTAAGATAACAAGAATCCATTCACGTTTTTTCATAGTCTTCCATTTTAAAAGCTAAAGAAGCTTTTGGGCAATCATGGTTTGGTTTCGTCCATTCTTTTTTGCAGAATACAAAGCTTTATCTGCAGAATCGATAAGACTTTGAGCTACATCTTCAGCTTCGATATCAGGATAATTAGAAACTCCAAGGCTAAGTGTTTGTTCAAATTTTTCATGGAATTGAATTCGAAGTCTTTCGGCAATTTCTTTTGCTGAACCTAATGTTGTATCAGGTAGAATTATTCCGAACTCCTCGCCCCCGTATCTGCCAACAATATCGATATTACGAACTGATTGGGCTAAAAATTTTGCTATATCAGAAAGAAGGCGATCACCCTTCGGGTGTCCATGAGTGTCGTTGTATTTTTTAAAATGGTCCACATCAATCATGATAAATGAAAGCGGCCTTTGATGTCGGCTAGCCCGTTCAAGTTCAAGCTGTAAAGTTTCATGCATATGTCGATGGTTGATCAGCCCTGTCAGATGATCGGTTGTTGAGAGGATTTCCAACAACTGAATGTGACATAATGTTTGATGAAACTTATAGCATTCATGGATTTGGACTACAAAAATATTGTTATCCCAGGGTTTCATAATGCAACGATGGATTTCCGCCTGATTGATTGCGCGAGTCAGTTCCTCTGTATCCACTTGGGCTGTCAGCAAAACGCGAGTCGCTAATGGATCTCGTTATTTCATTGAAGCTAAGAATTCACTGCCATCCCCTTCGGGCAACTTTAAGTCACATATCAGAATGCCAAATCGAGGGTCTTCTGAAATAATTTCTTGTGCTCGTTGAAGATTATTTGCGATGTGCACTTCAAAGTCTTTTTTTAGAAGTCGTTCAAGTGCGCTGCAAACTTGCTGATCGTCATCAATAAGAAGTATTCTTGCTAAACTTGCCATCAAGAAAAAGAATATGCCAAGATCATGATGGGGTCGATGATTTTAAAAAAGGAATTCAGAATGCGCGGCTTAAGTCCAAGTTTAAAAATCATTTTTTCAATGATTTTAAGTTTTAGTGTTTTCACTGTTGCCAAATCGAAGACGAAAGGGGGGGCTAGTGTCCAAACAGATGAAACATTGATTCAAGATTTAGAAAAGATTGTTCAACAATCTGGTTTTAAAAATAATGCTGGAATATTTATTGCGCAGGCTCAGTCGGAAGACAATCCACTTTTACAAGTCCAGCCTGATCGAAAGTTGATCCCTGCATCGATATCAAAAATTGCAACAGCTGCAACTGTTTTAGAAAAAATTCTTCCAGGAACAAGGATGAAGACAACCCTGCTTTCCGATTCAAACATTCAAGATGGGACACTGATGGGAGATATATATTTAAAGGGAGCGGGAGACCCCAGTTTTGTTTCAGAAAACATGTGGGTTCTTGTCAATAATTTCACGCGGCAAAAAATAAATACGATCCAGGGTGATATTGTTGTGGACGATTCATTATTTGATTCTTTGCGATTTGATCCTACTCGACAAGATGAACGCGTAGATCGAGCATATGATGCCCCTGTGGGCGCAATGTCCTTTAACTGGAATTCAATTAATGTGTATGCTCGACCGGGGAAAAAAACTGGGGACCCTGCTTTGGTATTTATTGATCCTGAAAATAATTACACGCAATTAATATCTCATGTGAAGACAGTGGAAAAATGTGATGACCCTTGCATTCAAATTGATCGTTCCTTTGATGCAAAAGAAAAAAAGGAAAGGGTTACCGTGAATGGAAAAGCGCGCTTGCAGCAAGAAGGTAAAAAGGAAATCTTGGCTTTTGCTAACATCACTCATCCAGACTTGTGGTCTGGAGAGAATTTAAAATCGTTTCTGGCTCAACGAGGAATTCGAGTTCAGGGAAATGTTCGCGCGGGGAAAGTCAAAGATTCCGCCAAAATTTTAGCTGAATCAGAAAGTAAGCCCATCGAAGATATGGTGGTAGATATGAATAAATTTTCAAACAATTATGTGGCAGAAATGCTGACAAAAAATATTGCGGTGGCTTCGGGGGCATCCGTTGGAACGCTTTCTGAAGGGTTGAAAGTGATTCGTTCATTGATGGGATCCATGGGGCTGGATGAAAACGCCTTTGAATTGGAAAATCCATCTGGATTAACAAGAAAAAATAAATTTACCCCTCG
>CAZFSX010000027.1:9275-15906 GCA_964522115.1 uncultured Pseudobdellovibrionaceae bacterium
CGAGCCATGTGGAGAGTCTTAGATTATGTGAAAAAGGATTTTCGCATTTACCCAGAATTTTTGCGTTCCTTGCCAATTTCAGGGATTGATGGGACCCTTAAAAAGAGAATGAAGGGAACTGTTGCAGAACGGTACATTCGTGCAAAGACTGGACTTTTGACCGGGGTTGTTTCTTTGGCTGGTTTTGCAGGACGTTCGGATGGAACTGTGATTCCATTTGTCATGATGTACAATGGAAATGCCGATGCAGAACAAGTAAGACATTTCTTCGATAAGTTGGCAATTCGACTTGTTGAGTGATTGGAAAGGCAGATATGTTTCGTCGATATGCAGTGATTTTGTGTTTTTTAAGTTTGCCTGTCTTTGCAGGTTTTTTTGATTGGTTTTCATCTTCATCAGAAGATAAATCGTCGGTGACTTCGGAAGTCTCTGTTCAGGAGGATAAAAAAAATCCGACGGATGAAGTGACAGAACAATTGAAGGAAGAAGAAAACTTCGTTTTTGAAATGAACACCGGAGTTCGACCATGGCGAGCGCCAAGTTATCAAAATCAAGAAGGGGCATTAGGGTATAATTCAAAAGTTTTTGAGGTACCGACAGGATTGCGAGACAAAGTGAACTTTTGGAAAGATGTTTATGCAAAATACACAACACATCAAGGCGTCATTCATGATGCAGAAAATGTTCATATTGTTTTTGAAAGTGTCGATTTTAAAACCATCAATAAAGATGAGTCCTTAAACGCTCGTCAAAAATTTAAAGCTCGTGAAAAATTGGTGAAAGATGCCAAAAAAAGAGCCCAAGCCTTACTTTTGAAATTAGATGAAACCAAGGATCCTGCAACTTTGACTGCGGACGAAAAAAAGATTTACGATGCTTATGCTTTTGATAGCGACAAAGATAAGTTTAAAGAGGCAGCAAGTGACAAGCGTCTGCGTTTTCAGTTGGGACAAAAGGATCGGTTTGCGGCGGGTATTTATATGTCTGGTCGTTATCTTGAGCAGATGGAAAAGATTTTTCAAGAACGAGGTCTTCCTGTTGAATTGACACGACTTCCATTTGTGGAAAGTTCATTTAATATTATGGCTCGATCCAAAGTTGGTGCCAGCGGAATATGGCAAATTATGCGATACACAGGTCGACCTTTTCTTAAAATGGATCAGACTGTTGATAAAAGAAATCACCCCATTGAGGCGACAAAGTTGGCAACTCGCTTGTTGGCTCATAACTTCGAAATGTTAGAAAGTTGGCCCTTGGCAATCACTGGTTACAATCATGGACCAACGGGAGTTCTTAAGTTAGTGAATACTTACAAAACAAGAGACATTGTGGAGTTGGTCGATAGCAATGTTACCAGAAAGCGCTTTGGATTTGCTTCCAGAAATTTTTATGCCTGCTTTCTTGCCGCCTTGGAGGTGGAAAGAAATGCCCCAGTTCACTTCGGAGAAAAAGTGGCGTGGTCTCTTCCGTTAAAAGGGAAGGAAGTTTCTTTGCCAGTTTCTGTCTCTTACAACGACATTGTGAAATGGTTTGATGGAAACGATGATCAAGCGCAGATTTATAATCCTCATATAACAGGACTTGCCAGAAAAAAAGGTCGCTTGATTCAAAAGGGAACCTTGGTCAATTTGCCCGAAGAAAAAGCAGATAAGGTTCTTACTCAATTGACTCAGGGAAACGGAAGTAAGGGCAAATCCGATGCATTTGCCCAAAGCTTGTAATTAAGAAAGTTTTTTTAAATATTCACCACAGCGTTGGATCGAGGACATGGGAATCTCATGTCCTCCTTCAAAGCTAAATAGACCACCCTTCAGCCCCCCCTGGCAAAGCATAGTTTCTAATTGTTGGGCTCCTTTATGACTAAGAACTGCATCTGATTTTCCATGAGTCATGAAAAATGAACATCCCGCTCGGGCTGTTAGTAGAGGTTGGTATTCGGCTTTGTTGATCAGTGCTCCAGAGAATATGGCCAAACCTTTGGGTGTTTCCGGTGCATTTAAAAATAAATCAGTAGCAAGCATGGATCCTTGAGAAAAACCTCCAAGGATGATTTGGTTCCAAGGAACTTTCAGTTGATGGATCATTTCCATGGCCATGCTTCGAGCCTTTTCTAGGCCTTCAGGTTTTGTGTTCGCCAAGTAACTTGTGTCCCCAGTGGCTGCAACTTGTTGAAAGCGTTCTAAATCAATTTTCCACCAAGCGCGTCCGGAATAAAAAGGGGACAAGGGGACGTCCAGAAATCCATCGGGAAAAAGCCAGTTGAATTTTTCATTTCCTGGAATCACATCTGCTAAACTTTGAAGATCCGCTGCGTTGGCACCAAAGCCATGGAACATGATAATCCACGGAGCTTTGTCGGGGGAATTTCCTAGACAAGGTTTTTCAAGACATTTAATCTTCCCAAGTTGTCGCATTTATGACTCCTTTGAATAGGTGATGGAATGAATCTTTCTGAATTAATCAAATCGCTGACCGACTATAAACTTAATCAGTTACAAGATAAAGAAATTCTTGGAGTCACCAGTGATTCCAGAAAAGTTCAACAAGGATGGTTGTTTGTCGCAGTCCGAGGTAGTCAACAAGATGGGCATTTTTTTCTTTTGGATGCAACATTAAGAGGCGCCGTTGCTTTGATTGTTGAAGATCCACATAATGTTCCAGCTGAGTTCATTGGTGTTGTGATTCGTGTCAAAAATGGTCGCGAAGCCTTGGATCGTTTGGCAAGTGCCTTCTATGAGGATCCTTCCAAGGAATTATTCATGCTTGGTGTGACAGGGACGAATGGTAAAACTTCGATCACCTATCTTATTGAACACATTTTAAATCAACACCAAGTTCCTGCTGCTGTGATAGGAACGATTGACCATCATTTTCAAGATAAAAAATATTCTACGTCGATGACAACTCCGGATCCTGTTGCCTTGCAAAGTCGACTTCAGGATTTCAAGCTTGCCGGAGCTAAGGCCGTCACCATGGAGGTTTCAAGCCATGCTTTGGATCAACATCGCGTGGATGGGGTACATTTTAATACCGTCATTTTTTCCAATATGACAAGGGATCATCTGGATTACCATCATACGATGGACAATTATTTTCAGGCGAAGCAAAGATTATTTCAGGATCTTTTGTGGTGGACATGGAAAATGCCTTCTTTTGCTATTGTCAACGTCGATGATCCCTACGGACGACGTTTGCAGGTTGCGGGATCCAGTATTTTATTTACTTATGGTCAGCGTGATTCTGATTTTCAATGGACAATGAAGCAGATGAATTTTGATGGAACCCAGTTTGAACTTGTCACAAGTTTGGGCACTCATCTAGTGAATTTACCTATGATGGGTGTGCATAATATTCAAAATGCTGTTGCAGCCATGGCTGCCTGCTTTACAGCGGGTGTGAGGTTGGCAGATGCTGCAGCCAGTTTAGAAAGTTTTGCCGGAGTTCCTGGTCGCTTAGAGAAAGTCATTTCAAATTCAACTGGGAATGAAAAGAAAGTTCATGTTTTTGTGGATTATGCTCACACCCCTGATGCTTTGGAAAGGGTCTTGCAAACACTGAAGGATATTCGTCATCTACAAAAAATGAAGTCTAAAATTCGAGTCGTCTTTGGTTGTGGTGGAGATCGCGACGGGGGAAAGCGTCCCCTGATGGCATCCATTGCAGAAAAGCATGCGGATCAGGTGATTGTGACGGATGATAATCCTCGTACTGAAAGTGCAGAGAAGATTTTTCAGGAGATAAAAAATGGATTTCAAAATCCAGAAAAGGTTCAATTTGAACATGATCGACGAAAAGCCATTGCCATTGCTATTCAGCAATCAGAAGATCAAGATGTCATCCTGATTGCAGGTAAAGGACATGAAAATTATCAAATTGTAGGAACACAAATTATTCCTATGAGTGATCTTCAAATGGCAAAGGAGCTTCTTCCATGAGGTTAGAGTTAGATTTTATCTTGAAAGCAACCGGCGGAAAAGTCATTCAGCAGAAGCAAACTTCATTTTCTGCGGTTGGTACCGACACTCGCAAAAATTTAAAGGATCAAGTTTTTATCGCGCTTGCAGGTGACAATTACGACGCACATTCATTTTTGGTTCAGGCTGTTCAGTCTTCCGCAAGTGCGCTATTGGTACATCGATGGGATGGATCTGTTCAGACTGATGTGACTGTCATTTTAGTGGAAGATACATTGAAGGCCTTGCAGGATCTAGGTCATGCTGTTCGTCGAAACAACAAGGCCATGGTGATTGGTATTACTGGTTCCAATGGAAAAACAACCAGCAAAGAATTTTCTGCTCAATTGATTTCCGCAAGTCGCAAGGTTTCGTACAGTCGGGGAAGTTTTAATAATCATTGGGGTGTTCCGATGACATTGTTAGAAGTTCCTGAGGATGCACAGGTTTCATTGGTTGAAATGGGAATGAATCATGCTGGAGAAATTCAGCGGTTGTGTCAAATCGCAGAACCTGATGTTGTGGTTTGCACAATGGTGGGGCGCGCGCATATAGAACATTTTGGCAGTATCGAAAAAATTGCGGAAGCAAAGTCCGAGATTTATCAGCATAGTCCCTTGAACAATTTGAAGATTTATAATTTGGATGATCCACAAACTTGGAAGATGTGGAATTATTGGACGCAAAAGCATGGATCAGAAAAAGTTTTAACTTTTTCTCAGACGGATCCAACGGCAAATGTGTATTTACAACTTCTGGATGAGTCTATGGGATCACTTGGAATCCAAGGTCATATTCAAGGTTGCTCAGGAAAAATGCTTATTCATCTGATTGGTCGTCAGAATATGACAAATATCATGGTGGCCATTTGCAATGCCTTGGCTGTCGGTATTTCTGCGGAACAGATTTGGAAGGATCTGACTCTTTTGAAAACTCATTGGGGACGAAATCAGATTGTTCAGCGTCAGGATCAAGGGAAAATTCTTTTTGATGCTTACAATGCAAATCCTGACAGTATGAAAGCGCTGATATTGAATCTTCAATCTTGGAAGTCCGGAAAGAAAAAAGAACAAAAGTGGATTGGTATTTTCGGTGAAATGCTAGAAATGGGTGATGCATCACCTCAGTTGCATGAAGAATTAGGTGCCTTGGTCGCCAGCGCAGGCTTTGATGAAATTTATTTTCAGGGCAAGCAAGGTGCTGCATTTCAAAAAGGACTGCAACAGCAAGGCTACACAGGAAGACTGCAATTAACAGAAAAGTTTGATCCCGAAATGGCTCAATCCATTGCTCAGCAATTGCGTCCTCAGGACTTCCTTGTGCTGAAAGGATCTCGCGGTATGAAATTAGAACGCTATGTAGATCTTATTCCCACTAAGGACTTTGGCAGCAAAGACGCCTAAGACATAAATCGAGCTTTTCTGGAAATATCTGAAAATGTATACTTATATACATTTTCAGATATACTTAAAATATCTAAAAACGTATACTTGTATACACTTTCAGATATTTTAGAAAAGGACTATATGTCGAAATTTATAGGCAGAAATGAAGAGATTAAGAAGATTCTTGATTTAAAATCTAAAGATAATGCCAGTTTGATTGTTGTGATGGGACGACGTCGAATTGGGAAAAGTACTTTGATTGATCATGTTGGCGCTAAGTTTAAAAACTATCTTGTTTTATCTGGATTAGCTCCACGAAAAGACATGACCAATTCTGATCAGCTTCGAAGTTTCCATCATCAACTGCAGGCCCACTTTAAAAAAACATCCATCCCCCCCTTTTATGATTGGCACATGGCCATGAAGACATTAGCTCATCTCACCAAAAAAGGAGAATGGCTCATTTTATTAGATGAGATTTCATGGATGGGATCCTTGGATCCTGATTTTTCCGGCCAATTAAAGGTCGCCTGGGATCAGTTTTTTAAAAAAAATGATCAGTTGATGATGGTAGTTTGTGGATCAGTTTCATCTTGGATCGATGAAAATATTTTAAATAATGCTGATTTTACAGGTCGAATTTCTTTGCAGCTGACAATAGAGGAATTGCAATTACCTTATTGCAATGAGTTTTGGGGTCAGAAAACAAAAGATATCAGTTCTTTAGAAAAGTTAAAAATTTTGAGTATCACAGGGGGAGTTCCTAAGTATCTTCAAGAGATTATCACCCATCAAGCTGCTGAAAAAAATATCTTAAGGTTATGTTTTCGCCCAGAGGGGCCTTTGTTTCATGAGTTTGATAAGATTTTTAACGAAATTTTTTTAAAAAGAAATAAAGTTTACAATCAGTTGGTTCGAAAAATTTCAGAAAAAAAAATGACAGCATCTGAGTTGGCAAAATCGGTGAAACTTGATTTGAATGGTGATTTTTCAAGGTTATTGCGCAATTTGGAACTTTCGGGGTTTATTAAGAAAGATCATCTGTATGATCTTCGTGGAAAAAAGCAGGGGTTGGTAAGATATAGGCTGAAGGACAATTATTTGCGATTTTACTTCAAATACATAGAGCCCAATAAAGATCGTATTGAAAGTAAAAACTTTAAATTTGAAAGTGTCTATCAGTTTTCTGAATGGGAATCGACGGTTGGTTTGCAATTTGAAAACCTCATTCTGCAAAATTTATCACAACTTTATCCATTGCTAGATATTTCAAATGCTGAAGTTATTGCGGCA
>CAZFSX010000028.1:0-15821 GCA_964522115.1 uncultured Pseudobdellovibrionaceae bacterium
CGTATTGAGAGTAAACCCGAAGGCTGGTGTACTAAATCGCTACGGGATTAGAAAAAATGAAGTTCTTGAAACTGTCTCAGTCGCGCTCGGTGGTGAGGAGGTCGGAAACCTATACGAAGGCGAGAGAAGGTTTCCAATAGTTGTTCGCCTTGATGAGGACAAGCGGGCTGATCTGGACTCTATTCGGTCTCTTCCGGTCGGTATTGGTGGAAATGCTACAGTTCCACTCTCTGAACTGGCTGGTCTTAAGTTCACTGAAACTTACGGCGTAATTAACCGTGAAGATTCAAACAGACGTTCTGCCGTTATGATCAATTTGCGGGGCAGAGATACTGAAAGCTTTGTAACCGAAGCTCGTGCCTTGGTCGAAAAAGAAGTTCAGATGCCTCAAGGCTATTACGTGCAATGGGGTGGGAACTTCAAGAACTTGCAAGAGGCAAGATCAAGGCTTCTAGTCCTCACTCCACTCGCACTTATCATTGTTTTGATGATGATCTATGCGGCCTTCAAAAGTGTTGGCCAAACCCTGCTCATCTTCTCATGCGTTCCGTTGGCTCTAGTCGGAGGAGTGCTTGGTCTCATGATCTATGGTTTGCCATTTAGTATTTCTGCAGGAGTTGGATTCATCGCTCTATCAGGAATCGCAGTCTTAAATGGGGTGGTTCTCGTGAACTACTTCAATCAACTAAGGCATGAGAGGGGTTACACGGGCGAGAAACTCGTCACTATGGGAACCATGATTCGATTGCGTCCAGTACTTATGACCGCTCTTGTAGACGTGTTTGGATTCTTACCGATGGTCATCTCCACTGGAGTCGGCGCAGAAGTTCAAAGACCGCTAGCGGCTGTAGTTATTGGCGGGATTGTTTCGTCAACGATTCTGACCTTGATCGTGTTGCCTACGCTTTATTGCGTATTTGAAAAGTATGTTGGAACAGGAAAAGCCCATTAACCCATAAAGGAGGAATTTTATGAAGGCCCTATTATTTTTGAGTTTCGTCGGAGCAATGCTTTTGACGCTAGGATGTGCAACCTCGCCCAATAACACATGCAAAGCATCTATCGCGCACTCACCCACCGAATACGATGTTTGTATCGGCGATAAGCAGGTGCAACCCGGAGATCGAGTGGCTTTCTTTAAAGCGCAATGCACAGGTGGCGGTCGACAAAGCCCACGAAAATGTCATAAAGAGAAGGTTAGCGAAGCATCGGTTTGAAAGACGCTCGATGAGCACCTTTCAACTGTTAAGCTCGATTCTGAATTTGAGATTACTGAACAGATGACCATTGAAATGAAACAGTGAGGTAAATTTGAACTCAGGAGGTCAAATCCAATTAGGCTCTAGTCCAACTCATGTTTTCAAAATTGAGGGTATGGATTGTGCTGAAGAGATCGCAATGTTGAAAAAGGCACTGTCCCCAGTTGTTGGTGGAGAAGAGTATTTATTTTTTGATCTTCTGAACGCAAAGTTATCCATTAAAGGTTCAGAAAAACCTGTCGAACAGTCGGAAGTCATAAAGGCAATAGAGAAAACTGGAATGCATGCAACTCCTTGGGGAGTGTCTATTGAAGAAAAGACTTTCTTCGAAAAGAATGGAAAGCTGATTTTTACGTCAATTAGTTTGGCATCGATTCTGACTGGGTTCCTTTTGCATGCCTACGAGCACGAGGGGATATTTCATGCTTTTTCAGCAGGAGATTCAGGAGAAGAACATCAATTTCCTCTAAAATCAATTGTCCTCTATGGCATTGCAGTTGCATCTGGAGGATGGTTCATCTTTCCGAAGGCACTTAATTCCTTAAAAAACCTTCGCCCCGATATGAATCTATTGATGACGATTGCTGTGGTGGGTGCTGCTTTTATAGGAGAGTGGTTAGAGGCTGCCACAGTAACGGTGCTCTTTTCATTTTCACTCCTCCTAGAATCTTGGAGTGTGGAACGCGCAAGAAGAGCGACAAAAGCGCTTTTAGACCTTGCACCAGATAGTGCCAGGATATTGAAAAACGACGGAAGCGAAATTGTTGTTCGCGCAAGCGATGTGAATGTTGGGCAGATATTTATTGTAAAAACTGGCGAGCGGATTCCGCTTGATGGAGTTGTTCTAAAGGGAGCAAGTGAGGTTAATCAAGCCCCAATCACTGGTGAAAGCGTCCCTGTTTCAAAGCAAGCGGGCTCTCAGGTATTTTCAGGCACCATAAACGGAGATGGAGTTTTGGATGTTAAATGCGAAAAGAATTCTGAGAATTCTACACTTTCAAATATTGTCAGACTTGTAAGTCAAGCCCATGAACAAAGAGCGCCATCTGAGCAATGGGTCGAACAATTTGCCAGAGTTTATACCCCTGCCGTAATGATCTTGGCATTTCTTGTTTTAGTCATCCCACCCTCGTTCATTTCGGGCGCTTGGGATGATTGGTTGTACCGCGCTCTTACTTTGCTCGTTATTGCCTGCCCCTGTGCGCTGGTAATTTCGACTCCGGTTAGTATTGTCGCGGCCCTGACTGCAGCAGCAAGAAATGGTGTACTTATTAAGGGCGGGAAATTCATGGAGCTACCCGCTCACATTAGAGCCATTGCATTTGATAAGACGGGCACCATTACTAAAGGAGAACCCTCTGTTGTAATGGTCGTGCCCTTTAATGAACATTCTGAGAAGGACTTACTTAGAATTGCCTATGCTATCGAACTGCGAAGCGAACATCCGATTGCTAAGGCGATTGTCCTTCATGCAAAGTCTAAAAGCATTTCGACAAAAGCTGCAGAAAGCTACACTGCCGTTCAGGGAAAAGGCGCGACGGCTATCGTCGATGGCAAGAAATATTGGTTGGGATCACATAGGTATTTGGAAGAACGAAAACAAGAAACCTCAGAAGTTCATAATCAGTTAGAGGAACTCATCAAAAATGGTCACACGGTAGTTGTAATTGGAACCGACGATCACGTTTGTGGATTTGTAACTCTGTCCGACACCGTGAGGCCCGAATCAAAAAGTGTTATCGAAAGCTTTCACGCTCTTGGAGTTAGGCACACGGTGATGCTCACAGGCGACAATTACGGTACAGCCGAATTGATTTCAAAAAAAGTGGGTATTGATCGCTTCTTCTCTGAACTTTTACCAGAGGATAAGGTCAAGAGGATCGAAGATCTAGTCAAGGAACATAAAACTGTGGCTATGATTGGTGATGGTGTGAATGACGCCCCCGCAATGGCAAGATCTTCGTTGGGCATCGTGATGGGTGTGGCTGGAAGCGACGCCGCGATAGAAAGCGCCGATATCGCTTTGATGACAGACGATCTATCCAAGGTTCCTTGGCTCATTGGGCACTCCAGAAAGACTTTAAGAATCGTTCGACAGAATATTTCTTTTTCGCTCGCCGTGAAGGCCGTGTTCGTGATCCTAACATTCACAGGACACTCGTCATTATGGGCGGCCATTGCTGCCGACATGGGTGCTTCATTTATCGTCATTTTTAATGGTCTCAGACTTTTAGATTCAATGTCTTTTAATTATGCAATTCTATATAGTCACATAAAGTTAAATAAATTATGAGTCAAGTTAAAGTCCTTTATATTCACGAAGGTGCCATTACTCCAACAAGTGAGAACAAAGAGATTTTAAGTCACAGGATCAATTTGAATAGTAGTCGGGCATGACAAAATCAGGAGCATGAGGGTATGCAAAGCTTTTATATTTTGAAAGATCTGGCTTGCCTGCTTTTTCGTAGGCAGCATCCCAAGCCTTTGCCAGTGTCAATGCCGATCGACCCATTTGTGACAGAATTAATTTTTCAAAAGACTTGAAGGCAATCGCAGCAGAAGGCCTTTCTGCAGGCGTTTTGATTTGCATTCCTTTGTCTGTTTTTAATTCTGAGGGTTTTAGAATTTTATCCGCCTTCACCATCAACGGAATATCTTTGCGTCCTAATTCACTGAGTTCCCTCATAGCAAGAAACAATGTCGCTTGTTGATTGAATTTCATTGTTTTTTGTTCTTTGGCACGAGTTAAAATTCGAGGGACAATATTAGGTGCCATTTCCGAGACACAAATTTCTTCATAAAAACTGTGCAGTCCTCCGTGTCCTGATTTGTATCCATCATAATCCAAGGAATTGTGCAAAGGCATGGTGACATCTCCAACAAAATGACCCATTAAACCCATATTGATCACCATTTGATGGACACTGCTGTTGAAGGGAAATTTTTCATCTCGGTCTTCGATGCGATTCGCAGGCAGGGGTTGTGATTTTGCCAGAGTTGCAAACTCCACCATACGACGCCAAAATTGATCTGCCCTCCACCAGATACTGCCAATTTCTGCAGGAACCCATTGGATAGGTTTTTCTGCAACCTTGGCTTGGTATCCTGTGAATAATTTCACAACTTCACGATAGTCTGTTGGGACCTCGCTGAGGGGGCGGTCAAAAAGATCAGTATCCACAAAGTGGGAGGGATTTCCATGTTTTGTTAAATCAGGACTCATCCCTTTCCAGTGTGTATCAGGAATATTGCACAAGTATCCCATCACATGGGTGCGAGACAGCAGAAACTGACGAAGCACAGGATCCTTCACCAAATAGACAGCGCTTTCACAGATAGCATGATGTCCTCGGTTTCCCCAAGCATAGGATGACTGTGAATATCCAAAGAAACTAGCGCAGATAACAGCGGCAAGAGGAAGACACATTTTGAAAGATAATTTTGAAAAAAGAAAATTTTTCATCAGACCTCCTAAGATTGACCAAGGGATTTTGGGGCACGACTCTTTCCAAAGAAACCTGCTAACACAACAATTGTGATAAGGTAAGGTAAAATCTGAATGAACTGCACTGGTATTTCTATGCCAGCAACATGAACACCCTGAAGTCGAGTTTGTAAACTTTCCGTCAGTCCAAAAAATAAACAGGCGGCAAGCGTCGGAAGAACCTTCCATCTTCCAAAGATCATAGCAGCTAATGCCATAAATCCACGCCCTGCTGTCATTTGTGGCGAGTAAGAAGATGCTAAAAACAGAGAAAGAAAACTTCCTCCGCTGCAAGCTAAAAATCCACTGACCAGCACAGCTTGCCAACGTACTTGATCAAGGGACCTACCACTGGCATTCAAGGCTTCAGGATGTTCTCCTGCAAAAATAATTTTAAGACCCAAGCGTGTTTTTCGAAAAATATAATCGCTAGCAAGAACGGTGATGAAGACCAGGACATAGGGTAGAATGTGAAAACGCACTTGAATATCAAGACTGGGTGTCGATCCCGTGGAATCAAAAAGTAATTTTGTCACAAAGGGTGCTAGTCCAAATGACAAGATATTCATCGCCGTTCCCGTGACAATTTGATCGGTTTTTCGAGCAATCACAAAATACCCATACAATCCCGCGAACATCACTCCTACAAATCCCGCCATGGAAAAACCAAGAATGGCATTTTGTGTGGAATATCCGACAACAGCTCCTGTCAGAGCTCCCATCAGCATAAAACCTTCCAGAGCAATATTGATCACTCCACTGCGTTCACTCCAGACTCCCGCCAATGCGGCCATGATCAAGGGTGAGGAAACTCGCAGGATGGAAAGTAGAAACTCAAGAAATTCCATGGGTCTTTCCTTTTCTTTTTTGTTTCAATAAATCCCAGGTTCCCACAGCAATCACAGATAAAATAATCACGGATTGCAAAATTTTCGAAAAATCCCGAGTGATGTGTTCGGTCTCAAGATCTAAACTCGAGGCTCCTTTATGAAGAACTCCAAAAAGCAAAGCACTGAGCAAAATAGATAAAGGATGATTGCGTGCAAGCAAAGCGACGGCAATTCCAATGAATCCATAATCTGCTGAAAAGCCCATTTTAAACTTATGACTGCTGGCCCAAACTTCGGCAAATCCAACACAGCCAGCAAGAGCTCCTGCCATGGCCATTCCCAAAATTTGCATTCGAGCAACTTGAATTCCAGCAAGTTTTGCAGCCTCAGGGTTTTGTCCTGTGGCTTTCAGTCGAAAACCTAAACGTGAGTCCTTCAGAAAAAAATGCAAGCTTAGAGCTGCAAAAATAGCCAATAAAAATGGCCACCCCACGGCGCTGTCAGGAAAAATTTTTTTCATAGGGTCCCAAGTATCCAAAATGGCAAGATTCGGAAGATTGGGTGTTTCGGGATTTTGGGATTCAGGATTTTTAAAAACATAAAGAGTCAAAAAGCTCGTCAAGCCCGCGGCGACAAAGTTCATCATCATGGTCACAATCACTTCATGACTTTGGCGATAGGCTTTCAAGGCTCCTGCAATAGCTCCCCAGCCTGCAGAAACAAGAAGGGGTATGAAAAACATCAGGCTCCAAAGAACAGGCGTAGGTAATGATCCAGCAAGAATTCCCACCGCAGCTGTGGACATGGCTCCCATCAATAATTGTCCTTCAGCTCCGATATTGAACATACCTGCATGAAAAGCAATGCAAACGGAAAGACCTGTGAAAATAAAGCAACTTGTATAAAACAAAGTCAGTCCTAAATCATAGTTGGACCCAAAACTACTTTGCAGTAAAACTTGAAGGACATGAACAGGGTTTTCTCCCGCCACTTTGGTCAAAACTAGACACAAACTCAAACCCAGAATAAGACCTAAAACATTGGGAAAAAAGCTTTGAAATTTTTTTTGGAAATAGTTTTTCATTCCAAGACTCCCAACATCAAAGCACCCACTTTGTGTTCATCAAAATCTGGTTTTAAAAAGTGTCCTACAATTTGACCTTGATAGATAACATAAAGCCGATCACACAGTTTGAAGAGCTCATCCAGTTCGCTGGAAACAACAAAGACTGCGCCATTTTTATCTCGTTGCTGTTGCAATTTATCGTGAATAAATTGAATAGCTCCGATATCTACACCCCTTGTAGGATGAGCCGCAATCAGCAACTCGGGTTGAGAATCTAATTCCCGCGCGACAACAAATTTTTGTTGATTCCCGCCAGAAAATTTTTGCAAAGGCATTTCCACATTTCTTGGGCGAACGTCATAATCCTGGAAAAGTTGTTCCACCTTTTTTTGGATCCGATTCCACTTCAAGAAAAGGCCGGCGCCAATTTGTGGACGTCGGTCATTCCCAAGTAAAAAGTTCTGCAAAGAATTTTGCTGCAGCAATAAACCTTGCTTCAGGCGATCCTCGGGTAAGCTACGCAGTCCGAGGTCATGGATCTCAGATGTTGATCGATTCTGAATTTCTTGGTTGCGAAACAAAATCTTACCCCGTACTTTTCCACCACTGGGGTGAATCAACGCCTGAAGTAGAGAAGATTGTCCGTGACCTTCAATTCCAGCCAGACCAACAATTTCTCCACGATGAATGTGCATTGAAATATCCTTCAAGATTTTATCATCATGCAGATGTTGGATATCCAAAATTTTTTCCGAACCTTTTTGATAGGGAAGTCGGTGTTGCAAGTCCAATGCATGTCCCACCATATGTTGAGCCAGCGACATTGGAGTGCAATCTTGAACTGGAAAGGTACCGACACACTGACCTTGGCGTAAGACCGTGACCTTGTCACAGAGCTGCATCACTTCTTTCAGTTTATGGGTGATGATCAAAATTGTGTGACCTTGCTGCTTAAGGTGCCGCAATTGTTCAAAAAGCTTTTCAATTTCTTGAGGAGTAAGAACGGCTGTCGGTTCATCTAAAATAAGTACTTGGGCTTTTTCAAAAAGTAATTTGACGATCTCGACTCGCTGTTGAACTCCGACGGGTAGGTTTTCGATCTTTTCTTGCCATGGGATCGTCAATCCATTTTTTTCACAGATTTGCTCAAGCTCGATCAGGACTTTTTGACGTGGAAGTTTTTGCCACCAAGGAAGCTTGTCTTTGAATGAACTCAATAAAACATTATCTAAAGCGCTGACAGGCTCTGCCAACATGAAGTGCTGATGAACCATCCCCAATCCTAAGGCCTTTGCCTGCTGAGGATTTTGGATTTCAACATTTTTTCCATCGATCAGAATGCGGCCACTATCTTGAGTGTACAGGCCAAAAAGAATTTTCATCAAAGTGGATTTTCCAGCTCCATTTTCTCCAATCAAAGCATGAATACTTCCTGCAGTGACGGAAAACGAAATATCTTGGTTGGCGTGAAAATCGCCAAAGCTTTTACAGATATTTTGAAACTGGACTTTCTCCATCACGCTATTTTTTTTCCTTCGATTTATAGTAGTCAGGTACTTGAATTTTCCCAGCAACAATTTGGGATTTCAGTTGATCCACTTTTTTAAGATGATCCTCAGACAACAAAGACTTATTGTATTGATCAATTGAAAAACCAACTCCATCATTTTTTAGACCAAAGCGAATTGTTCCGGCTTGAAATTGTCCTTGCTGCAGGGATTTGATGGTATCATATACAGAAACATCTACACGTTTCAGCATGGATGTGTAGACATAACCTGGTTTCATCCAATTTTGGTTGGAATCAACTCCGATCGCTAGTTTTTTCTTTTCTTCGGCAGCATCAAACACACCTGCACCAGAGGCTCCTGCAGCGACAAAGATAATGTCCACACCCTGTGAAAATTGTGCCAAGGCTAATTCTTTTGCTTTGGCAGGATTATTCCAAGCCTCACTGCTGACTCCGATAAAATTAGAAATCAAGCTGGCCTTTGGATTGATTTTTTTTGCTCCTGCCTGGTAGCCCATTTCAAAACGACGAATCAGAGGGATATCCATGCCCCCGATAAAACCAACTTTACCCGTTGTGGATTTTAAGGCGGCGAGGGCTCCAACAAGGTAGGAAGCTTCATGCTCTTCAAATAAAAGATTTTTCACATTCGGTGCGTTGACTTCACCATCCACCAGAGCAAATTTTTTCGTTGGAAATTGAGCGGCAATTTTTTTCAGGGCTTCAACCTGAGCAAAGCCAATGGCAATAACTAAGTCGAAATCTTTCTGAGCTAAGGATCTTTGCATGGATTCAAAAGCATTGGAATCTGTGGCTTCGACATATTTCAACTGAATGCCAAAATCTTTTTGGGCTTTCATCGCCCCTTCGTAGGCAGAGGAGTTGAAAGATTTATCGTCTTTGCCTCCCTTGTCCAGGACAAGACCAACTTTCAGGGCCCAAGAAGGAGAGGAGAGAAGAAGGATTGAGCCCAAGAAGATAGTCCAAAGATGAAGGGGTAGGCGCTGGCAAAGACTCATGATTCCTCCGCAAAAGTTCTTTCATTTTAAGATCATTCAAAGGGTATCCCACAAGTTAGGTGGGGGGGCTTTTCAGTGTCAAGTTCAAAGGCCTTCGCAATGGGCTTAGGCTCGCCGCGCAGAAAGTTGGGAAAGCCTATAGAAAATGAAGAAGAAAGAGCAAGTTCTATTGGACACCGCAGGATCTTTTGATTAGCAAAGGGCATGGAATTAAAAGCGATAGGTCACATTCAGTCATGCTTTAAAGATAAATTTGGAACTCCACGACAGCCTGGGTTGGTGCCCTTGTCCAAAGCCATTTTAAAAATAGATTCATGCTGGCAGCCTGAATTATCTTTGCAGGGTTTACAGGATTTTCAATTTGTCTGGTTGATTTGGGGCTTTCATAAAAACACATCGACTCGCTATCATCCGAAGGTACATCCTCCTCGTTACCATGGGAAGACTATGGGAGTTTTTGCGACCCGAAGTCCTCATCGTCCAAATCCATTGGGTTTATCTGTGGTTCAGCTTTTGTCGGTGGATTTGCAACAAGGAATTGTTCATTTCGGTGGAATTGATCTTGTGGATGGAACGCCGATTTATGATATCAAACCTTATCTTCCTGCGGTGGAAGCTCTGCCTCGGGCCAGAGTGGGGTGGGTTTCTCAGGCCAGTCAATCGCAGTTTTTATTTCAATGGGCACAGCAGGCCCTGATCAGTTTGCAAGATTGGGCAGATTTTCGGCAGCAAGATGCAGAAGAGTTAAGGGATTTGATTCAGCAGACCTTGCAGTTGGATCCACGCCCTCTTGTGTACCGCGGGTATGAGGGGGAGCAGAACGCCCCTTACCGCAGTCAGCATGCCGTTCGTCTTTGGGAGGCGGATATTCATTTTTCGATGAGCTCCGCGGAGACAATTCAAATTATGCAAATCAAATGGGGGGAGGAAGCGCCAGCTTCTTCCTCAGGAAAAGATTAACTTGCCGTGCAGAAGGATTCCTGGATATGACTTTAGGTAACAAGTATTCAAAATGGGGGGAATTATGAATATTAGCATCGAGCGCAGCAGTTTGATGTCCACTCGAGAAGTGCCGACGTTGAGTTTGCGCGATTATACCGATGGCGATCAAAATGAACAAAGTCGTTTTGTAAATCAGTTGTTTTTAGGTCTGAAAGAATATGGCTTTATTATTTTAAAAGATCATGGTTTAGACCCAGCTCTTTTGGATCAAGCTTATCAATCTGCAGCTCATTTTTTTGCACAGTTGGAAGATTTGAAATTAAAATATTACATTGAAGGACTCGGGGGACAGCGAGGCTATACTCCTTTTGGAAAAGAGCATGCGAAAGATTCCTTACTGATGGACTTGAAAGAGTTTTGGCATGTGGGGCGAGAGGTTCCGAAAGGGCATCGTTATTATTCTCAATATCCTGCCAATGTTTGGCCTGCAGAAACTCCAGAATTTCGTCCTATCTTTCAACAAATTTATGAAACATTGGACCAGGCTGGCCGCATCTTGCTTCAGGCTTTGACCTTTCCTTTGGATGTTCCATGGCATTACTTCGATGATATGGTGGAAGATGGGCAAAGTATTTTGCGGGTTTTGCATTATCCCCCTATCCCAAAAGGTGTTGATCCTGGTTGTCTGAGATCGGCTCCTCATGAAGACATTAATTTGATCACAATTTTACCGGCGGCAACTCAAGCTGGTTTGCAATTGAAAGATCGAGATGGAACATGGCTCGACGTGAATGCTGCTCCAGGAACTTTGATTGTGGATGCCGGGGACATGTTGTCACGTATTACCAATGAAGTGATTCCTTCCACCACACATCAAGTTGTGAATCCAGCAGGAGCGAATGTCAGTCGATTTTCGATGCCGTTTTTTATGCATCCAAAACCAGATGCTCTTTTATCTTGTATCCCTTCGTCCAAAGGCAAAAAAGCTTTGTATGAGGACATTACAGCTCAAGAGTTTCTAACAGAACGCTTGCGCGCGATCGGCTTAGTATAGAAAACGTAGGAGTTCAAGCCCTTATGGAATTTACAGGAACTGTAAATTCCATAAGGGCTTGAGCTTTCTGATCTAACTTCAGCAAATACAAGTAAGTGGAAGAATAATTTCTCTATCAGAGAGTACTTCACATTTGTAAGTTGGACTTAGATAGATAATTTTAGAAGACGCATAGGTTTTTAAAAAAGATTTTGCTGAAGCCAGGTCAGATCGACTAGGTGAATCCTCTTTCAGAGGGATGAATCCTAAAATAGAATGATCCTTTTCAAGTGCTATGGGGACTCTGGCGCCACTTCTTGTCAGATAGTGAAAATATCGATAGCTATTTCCCACTTGATAATTGAAGTGAACTCTTGAGTTTCGATAGATAAGACCTTCGATTTGAGTTTGTAGTGATTTTTGAGAATCTAAAAAAAGAGCTTCAGCTTGATCCTCCAAATAACAAACAAATCCTTTTTGTCCTCCCGATCCTAAAGGGATCCTTCTTATCAAAAAAATAGACTCTAAAGCGTAAAGAAGTTTCTTTTGAGTCACTTCGGATATTCCCGTTATTTTTTTTAAGTCAGAATATTTAATCGGAAGTCCTTCTTGAGTAGAAAGAGCTGATAAAAAATCAAAAAGTTGACTGTAGGGAATTGTGGTTGGGTAGACAGTTCTTAGGTCACGATCAAGAATCGTTGTCAGTTGTTCGGAAATTCGAGAATTTCTAAGAGATTCTTCGCGAATAAAGCAGACTCCAGGAAGGCCTCCGTGTCGAAGATATTTTTCTAAAGAAGTTTTGAATTTTTTTGTTTCTTTTATCTCCAGTTGGTTTTCTAAGATGTAGCGATGGAGGTCTTTTGTCGCCAAGAGTTTATCAAGTAGCTGGGATTGTGGATCTTGATGGAGTTCGCCAACGGAAAAAGGTAAAAGTTCAGCATTCACAATACGTCCAGTAAGAGATTCGCGAATAGCCTTTCGGCTCGTGAAACGCACGGATCCAGAAAGTAAAAATTGGCCAGGGATTTTATTTTTTCTAACTCGTTCTTTCAGAGCTGGAAAAATTCCAGGGGCAAACTGGGCTTCATCAATTCCATTGGATTTACCGTGAAATTTATCAATGAATAATTCTGGGTCCGAAAGGGCCTGTTGAAGCTCACTTTTTTTATCTAAAGTGATATAAAAAGAAGAGTGTTTTTCAAGGACCGTTGTCTTGCCCACTTGTCGATGACCCAAAATTCCTACAAGAGGACTAAAAGCCAATAATTTTTTCAAAGTGTGACTAAGATAACGTGGTCGAATGTGTGCCATGGATCATTCTAAGCATGAGATAAGGCCCTTGTCAAATTTACAGTTTCTGTAAATTTGACAAGGGCCTTATGGATTTTACAGTTCATGTAAATTCCATAAGGGCTTAATTTTTCAGTCTTAAGTCCTGCTTATTTTTTAAAATAATTCAAAGTTGCAAATAGACTTAAAAACCCTGCGAAGGCAAAGAAAATAAAACTCATTGTGGGAAGTCCCAAAGTACTGGGAACAGCCAAGGGGGTTAACATCAAAAGAGATCCACTCAGGATCAGTGCTGCAATCAGAAGTCCAAGAAATAATAAATTCATGGAGCTTTCAAAAGACCGACGCATTTCTTCAAGACCCTGTAGGGAAAGCTTTAAAGAATGATGGGGAGAGTTTATTTTTTTCAATAAGAAATGCATCTGTCGAGGAAGATTGCGCAACAAAGATCGGGATTCTCTTCCAATTTGTTGCAGTTCTTGATTCCATTTTTCCTGAGGATTTGTTTTAGACAATAGATCTTGAGCAAACTTTTGTGCAAAAGATAGAAAATCAAAATCATGCATGACCAAACGACCGAGGCCTTCAACAGCCATGATCGATTTAAAGAACAGCAAAAGTTCCGATGGTAAAATGAGAGAGTGTTTGGCAGCAACAGTGGCAGAGCTCATCAAGATTTTGCCTGGATTGACATTTTTAAAAGTCAGTCCATAAAAGGGTGCCATTAAGTTTCGAAGATCTCGTGCAAACACGTCCACATCGACATGTTCACTAAAAGGTGCAAGTTCAATGTATTCATAGGCCAAGCGTTCATAATCTTCTTTAGATAGGGCAATCAGCATGGATGCAATGGAAGTTTGAGTTTTCATATTCAAACGACCAACAATTCCAAAGTCAATCAGGCCAACTTTGTTTTCAGGCAGAATAAAAAAATTGCCTGCATGCAAATCTCCGTGAAAAACGCCATCGATAAAAACCATTTTTAAATAGGCATGCAGGCCAATACGAACAATTTCTTCAGGGACAACACCGACTTGCTCTAAAGCTTTAGGATGGGTCAGAGGAATTCCTTGAAGTGAGTCCATCACTAGAACTTTTTCAGTGACAAGTTCAGGGTAAACCTTAGGAATGATAACTTGGGGATCGCTGGCAAAGTTTTCCGCAAAACGACGAAGACTATTGGATTCGACAACAAAATTTGTTTCTAGTTCTAAAGTTTTAAAAAATTCATCGACAACACCTAAGGGATTAAATAGCCGACTTTCTGGTAAATATTTTTCCATCAGTTCCGCTAGAAAATACAAAACATTCAGATCATCATTGATGATTTGTAAAATACCTGGACGCTGAACTTTGATGACCACTTCTTGTCCGCTGCGAAGCCAGGCTTTGTGAACTTGAGCGATACTTGCTGATCCCAAAGGATTTGGATCGAAATTTTGAAAAATTTGTGACAACTGATCGCCAAACTCTTCGTCCAAGACTTGCTTTATTTTTTCAAAGGGAAGGGCCTGTGCTTGATCATGAAGTTTTGAAAACTCTTTACAGTAAGATTCAGGAATCAGATCGGGCCTTGATGCCAACAGTTGTCCAAGTTTCACAAAGGTGGGACCCAGTTCTTCAAAACAAATTCGAATGCGTTCGGCTCGTGTGTAGGGATCATTTTCGCCAGGAGCACGAAATCTTTCCAGAACAAATTGACCAAGGCGAATGCGTTCAATCACATCGTAAAATCCATGACGTACGAAAGTTCCAACAATGACTCTTAAACGAGATGCGTTTTTGAGAGTTCGACCTATTTGACGACCAGTTTGAAAAATCGACATAACAATCCTTGGTGAAAAGATTCAGGAGCAAATATTTTAATGAGGTCAATTCATCTTGTCGATGACTGTTTGGATTTCTTCAGAATGGGGGCATGGTGTCGTTTTGCACCATCATTGTTTGGTATGCTGATTGCAATATGGATATTCTAAGATAAGGGGAGGACAAAATGCACCACCAAAATAAAGTTCTATTCAGTTTATTAGCAGGAATATTTTTCGTAGGATCTGCCTTTGCAGATATGCAATGGGGTCGTGAATCCGATTCAGGTCGTCGATTTCGTGAAGAGCACGGGGGGTGGCGAGGCCCGCAGGTTCAAGTGAGTATGTGGGGAAATGGATGTCCTGCGCAAACTCCCGAAGCATTATTTTCTAGGGATGGAGATGAATTGGCATTGATGGTTCGTGGCTATGGAGTGGAGTTAAGAGGGGGATATCCTGGATCTAGTTTTTTTCGGGACTGTCAATTTACTTTGAATATTCGCCATCGTCCGTATATGCAGTTTCGTGTCGAAGAAATTCGATATCGGGGCTTTGCCGTTGCCCAGTCTGCACAGGTTTTTCAAAACATGTCCATTCAAGTGAATGGTCGTAATTATCAAGGAAACCAAATCTTTTCTGTTGTTCCAATGTTTATGGGACCTTTCAGTTTGAATTCGAATATTTCCTACGGTTGGAGCGGTGGAGGTGGTGATCAAAATCCATTGCCTCCACCGCCTCACCGTCGTGATCCAAGAGATGATGATCGCGTTCAACCTCCACCGCCTTTTCCAGGACCAAGATTGATGTCTTTCGATGGGAGCTCTTGGGAACGTGATCACTGGGGACGTGACCAAGACCGCTGGAGAGAAGAAGAACGACGTCGTCAAGAAGAAGAGCGTCGTCGAAATGCAGGGTGGTCAAACTGTGGAGAGCGATTCAGCAGTGTAGTTCTTAACTCTCGAATTGGAATTCAGAATTTACAAGGACCTGGCTTGAATCGCATTGCCATTGAATCTCCCCGTCCTGAAGAAGCTCCTGGCTTTCGTGTCACTTGGAGAGAGTGTGCTTCCAGTGGTTGGTAGTATTTGAAGAAAAAACGGATTTCTTTAGGAATTCCGTTTTAAATGAATGGCGGCCAATGCTAAAAGCAATCTCTGAAGGGGATTGCGATTTCCGCAGGGTCGCCATGTTTTTACCAAACGAGTTGTATAAGCATCAAACTGATAGGACCACTGAGCACAGTAAACTATTCCTCGGCCCAATAAAATTTTTAAGACCTCAACTCCTGCAATTCCTGCACACATCTGACAGGCCATCCCTGTCGAAGGACCTCGTCCTTCTTTGAAGTTAACCCGAGTACGGTCCACCAAATATTTCATATGAATACCACGTGGAGAAAGTCCCATCATAAAGCGCACAGCTTTTTGATCATTCGATTGCCCTTCCCATTGGAAATAATCTTCAAAACTCATTTTGCCTGGAAGAAAAGACATCACGGCAGAACTCATTCCTAAGGGGCCTGCTGTGATGGCTGGAATACCTTTTTCATAACATTTTCGAAACAATAATTCTCGTGCTTCAAA
>CAZFSX010000029.1:0-1488 GCA_964522115.1 uncultured Pseudobdellovibrionaceae bacterium
GTCTTGTAACCTTTACATGGTTGTCCCCATGGAGTTACAGGATGATGACCTTTACCGACACCTTCACCGCCACCCAATGGATGATCGACAGGATTCATCGCCATACCACGAACTCCTGGACGAATCCCTCTCCAACGAGAACGACCCGCTTTTCCAAGTTTTAGATTCTCATTGTCTGTATTACCAACCTGACCAATCGACGCACGGCAAACACTTAATACGCGCTTGAGCTCACCAGATGGAAAGCGTACTTGGCAGTAATCACCATCTTTAGCAACCAGAACCGCACCAACACCAGCACCACGAGCAATTTGCCCACCCTTGCCTGGACGCAATTCAATATTATGCAAGGTTGTTCCCACCGGAATATCTTTAAGCATCAATGAGTTTCCTGGCTTAATATCTGCAGTTGCGCCGGAAACAACAGTATCCCCAACATTAAGGCCAATTGGAGCAACAATGTACGCCTTTTCCCCGTCTTTATAAGACAAAAGAGCGATTCGGCAAGTACGATTTGGATCGTATTCAATTGCAATCACTGTCGCTGGAACATCTAACTTAGTACGTTTAAAATCAACCAAACGGTAACGGCGCTTATGACCACCACCAATGTGTCTCATGGTTACTTGACCATGATTATTTCTTGCTGCTGTTTTACGAAGAGCAACAGTCAATGACTTTTCTGGTTTAAACTTTGTGATTTCTTCAAAACTGAATCCGTTTGCACCGCGAGATCCATGGGATCTTGCTGAATATGTCTTGATACCCATAAACTATGCTCCCTCAAACAATGCGATCTTTTCACCAGGCACCAATTTAACAAGAGCCTTTTTCCAATAGATCGTTTTACGTGCACCATACTTGTTTGCACGAGATTGCTTCCGACAAATAACTGTATTTACACTCGCAACTTTTACATCAAATCCAGTTTCTACGGCTTTTTTTACATCTGTCTTTGTTGCAGTGCTATCTACCTCAAATACATATGTTCCAGCTGCATTTAGGATCGTATTTTTTTCTGTTACCAGAGGTTTTTTAATTACAAATTTCATAGATTACCCCAACAAACATCTGTCAGTTAATGACTTCACAGAGTCTGAAGACAACACAAGAGTGTCATACTTCAAAAGATCAAAAACATTGACCCCTTCAACAGGAAGATATTTAAATTTAGCCAAATTTTTTGCTGCTCGTTTTGTTAACTCATTCACTTCTGGACTTACCAATACAGCTTTTTCCAAACCTAATGAATTTAACGAGGCTGCCATATCTTTGGTTTTACCTGTTTTAGAAGCAACAGTATCTACAACAATCAAACGTCCATTTTCATGCAAGTAAGATAAAGCCATAGACAAACCTAAACGACGAATCTTCTTAGGAAGAGCATAAGCATAACTTCGTGGCTCAGGACCAAACAACTTAGCACCACCAGGCATCAATGGAGAACGATTTGTACCCTGACGAGCACCACCAGTTCCCTTTTGCTTG
>CAZFSX010000029.1:1498-10041 GCA_964522115.1 uncultured Pseudobdellovibrionaceae bacterium
CATTTTCTTAGGTACATTGTAGCTATAGTCTCTTGGTTGAGGACCAAAGATTCTTCCCCCGCCTGGCATTAAAGGAGATCTTGTAGAACCCTGTCTGGCATTACCAGTTCCTTTTTGTTTGAATGGCTTCTTACCGCCACCGCTGACAAGGGCGCGAGTTTTAACCATATGTGTTCCTTGACGTCGGCAAGCCAACTGCCACTGAACCACTGTATGAAGAACACCATCATTCACAGCTACACCAAAAACTTCCTTAGGAAGTTCTACTGTACCTACTTTTTCGTTTTTCCAGTTTACTACATTTACAGTCGACATAAACTACTCTTTCACCAACGTTACTAATGAATTGCGTGCTCCAGGAACACCACCTTTAACAAAAACAACGCCTTCTTCAGGATTAACATGCACAACAGAGACATTTTTCAATGAAACACGCTTTGCACCCAAATGACCTGGAAATCGCTTCCCTGGCATTACACGACCTGGCCAAGTTCTATTACCACTAGAACCAGGACGACGGTGAAATTTCGAACCATGAGACGCTGGACCACCAGCAAAACCAAATCTTCTTACAGAACCAGCAAATCCTTTACCTTTTGATGTCGCCACCAAACAGACAGAATCACCAGCTGCAATTGACTCAAGAGACAAAACAGATCCAAGCTCAATACCAGATACATCATCAACGCGAAGTTCACGAACTAACTTTGCGCCTGTTTCCAAGCCAGCTTTCTTCATGTGGCCAACTTCAGCTTTATTTGAAGCAACCAATGGCTTCTTTCCAGAAGCAAACTGAATCGCGTTGTATCCATCATTCTGGATAGTTTTAACTTGAGTAACAACCCAAGGTTCATAACGAAGAACTGTTACTGGAACAGCTACTCCGTTTTCATTATATACAGTCGACATTCCTTCTTTAAACAAGAAGATTCCGCCAACTTTCGCCTTTTTTGTAGTTTCTGCGCTCACGACTTACCCCTATCGGTTAGCTTATACAGCTGATAACTTGATTTCTACATCCACACCAGCCGAGAGGTCGAGTTTCATGAGCTGATCGACAGTCTGCTGTGTGGGTTCCAAAATATCCAACATTCTTTTATGTGTTCTGATTTCAAACTGTTCGCGCGACTTTTTATCCACATGCGGAGAGCGCAAAACTGTGTAACGATTGATACGAGTCGGCAATGGGATTGGTCCCGCAACTCGCGCACCTGTGCGCTTAGCTGTATCAACGATTTCTTTAGTTGATTGATCTAGAAGTTTTGAATCAAATGCTCTTAAACGGATTCTGATTTTTTGACTTTGCATATTACACTACCTTTTCAATCTATTTAAACTATTTGAATGCTAGAAATCGTTGTCCTACTCGGAAACAGGCCACAATCCCGCTGTTCATTTATTTTTTATACTTCAAGAGCGCGACTATGCATTATTTTCTAAGAGCTTGTCAAAAAAAATAATTATCATCGCCCCATTTTTTGAAGAACTTCGTCTTTCACTCTTTGAGGAACAACTGCATACTCCAAAAAATTCATACTAAAACTTGCGCGTCCTTGAGTTAAGCTACGAATATTCGTAGCATATCCAAAAAGATTACCCAGCGGGACTTCTGCTTCAACAACCTGCG
Organism: uncultured Pseudobdellovibrionaceae bacterium; assembly: GCA_964522115.1. Lineage (GTDB taxonomy): Bacteria > Bdellovibrionota > Bdellovibrionia > Bdellovibrionales > Bdellovibrionaceae > CAZFSX01. The sequence goes on from CAZFSX010000029.1 coordinate 3,126, forward strand.
CTCCACGCTGACTACCCAAGGAACAAACTCTTCCTCGACGTGCGTTAATATCACCAATAACATTTCCTAAAAATTCATCAGGAGAAATAATTTCAAGTTTAAAAATTGGCTCCAACAAATCAACAGAGCACTTAGCCAAAGCATCTCGAAAAGCCAGGGCTCCAGCTGCCTTAAACGCAATCTCTGAAGAGGCACCTTCTTTGACCTCAATGGATTCTAAAACTACTTTCAAATCTATCAATGGAAAACCAGCGATAGGGCCAACTTCTGAAGCTTCTCGCACGCCTTGTTCAATAGCTCTAAAAAATTCTGGGGGTGTTTTACCTGGAACAACCTTATTTTGAAACTGGAATCCAGCTCCTCGAGCTAAGGGTTGGATCTCTAGACGTACAAAGGCAAACTGCTGATCTCCACCGAGGAGTCGTTCAAATAAACATTGGCCAACGGCACCTGAAGAGAGAGCTTCCCTATAAGACACTTGCGGACGACCAACGTTTGCCTGAACTTTAAACTCACGAAACAATCTATCCACAAGGATATCTAAATGGAGCTCACCCATACCTGACAACAAAGTCTGGCCCGTCTCAATGTCAGCACGGACACGGCATGAAGGATCTTCCATTTCAAGACGCTTTAGGCCTGCTAACATCTTTTCTTGATCGGCAGAAGATTTTGCTTCTACGACAACTGCAATAACCGGCTCAGGAGGTCGAATAGACTCCAACACTAAAGGATGAGAAGTGGAACACAATGTATCCCCAGTCCCTGAGAATTTCAAACCAACAACAGCACCAATATCACCAGCTTTTAAACAAGCAACTTCTTCGCGCTGATTTGCGTGCATTTTCACAAGCTTTTGAATGCGTTCTTTTTTTTCTGTACGAGGATTTAAGAGCTGACTTCCTGACTGAACAGCTCCCGAGTAAACGCGAATATAGGTAAGACTTCCCGCAAATGGATCATTCGCGATTTTAAAAGCTAAAGCCACAACAGAGCCATCAAAGGATAGATCGCAAGGAATTTCAACTTCTTTTTTTGGATCAAACCCCGTTACTGGTGGTACATCCAGAGGGGATGGAAGATAATCCAAAACACCATCCAATACTTGCTGAACGCCCTTATTTTTAAAAGCAGCTCCGCAAAAAACAGGACAGGCGCTTAATTGCAAAGTTCCTTTACGAAGAGCCTTTTTAAGTTCATCAGCAGAAACTTCATCGCCGCCCAAGTATTTTTCAAGCAAGGCATCATCAAACTCAACAATTTTTTCGATCACATCTGAACGGAGCGACTGAACACGACTGAGCATATCTGATGGAATTTCGCATTCTGAAAAATTATCAGCAGCTTCAGTACCATCCCAACGAAACGCCTTCATTGCAATCAAATCAACAAAGCCAGAAAGAGAATCTTCAATACCAATAGGTACTTGAACAGGAATAGGGTTCGCATCCAGCTTTGTGCGTATACTCTCAACACTTGCAACAAAATCAGCACCCACGCGATCAAGTTTATTGATAAAGCAAATGCGAGGAACTTTGAACTTATTTGCCTGGCGCCATACTGTTTCCGACTGTGGCTCAACACCGCTCACACCGTCAAAGACAGCGACTGCGCCATCCAAAACTCGTAACGATCTCTCAACCTCAATTGTGAAGTCGACATGCCCAGGGGTATCAATAATATTAATTCGATGATTTTTCCAAAAACAGGTTGTCGCAGCAGCAGTGATTGTGATTCCACGCTCCTGCTCTTGTTCCATCCAGTCCATGACAGTATCACCATCATGAACTTCACCAATTTTATGGCTTTTACCTGTGTAGAAAAGGATCCTCTCGGTTGTTGTGGTTTTGCCAGCATCAATATGTGCCATGATGCCGATGTTTCGAGTAAACCTCAACTCAGATAAATCCTGAGGATCCATGTAGGACATATGAAAATCCTAAAATTACCAATTGTAATGAGAAAATGCTTTATTTGCTTCTGCCATACGATGAACATCCTCACGCTTCTTAATCGCATTTCCACGATTATTGAAAGCATCAATGATTTCACCAGCCAAACGTTTTGAGAAATCTTTCTCTCCACGCTCACGAGCATAAGTTACCAACCAACGCATAGCCAAAGCTAAACGGCGTGATGGACGAACATCCACTGGAACTTGATATGTCGCTCCACCAACACGACGTGAACGCACTTCCAATGAAGGCTTTGTATTTTCAATAGCTTTCTTAAGAACGTTCACAGGATCTTCCCCTTGAACTTTCCCTTTAATTTCATCCAAAGCACCATAAAAAAGACCTTGAGCGATACTTTTTTTACCTTGATACATCATTTTATTGATGAACTTAGCAACAACAACGTCTTTAAAAACTGGATCTGGCAAAACTTCTCTTTTAAATACTCTTTTTCTACGAGACATAATTCACCTTCTATTTCTTAGGCCTTTTAGCGCCATATTTTGAACGACTGCGAAGACGACCATTTACACCCTGAAGATCCAAGACCCCACGGACGATATGGTAACGAACCCCTGGCAAATCCTTCACACGACCACCGCGAATCAAAACAACGCTATGCTCTTGCAAGTTATGGCCAATACCAGGAATATACGAAGTTACTTCGTAACCATTTGATAAGCGAACACGAGCAACTTTACGCAAAGCAGAGTTTGGCTTCTTAGGAGTTGTTGTATAAACACGCGTACAAACACCACGACGTTGAGGGCAATTTGTCAAAGCCGGAGACTTTGTCTGGTTTTTTTGGACGACCCGCTCTTTTCGAATGAGCTGATTAATTGTTGGCATAATACCCTTTCCAAATCATTTTTTTTATGGATTGTGAAAACTATCTTTCTGAAACATCTAGGTCAAGCAAGTTTATGCTGATTTTCAAAGAATTATTGAAAATCAGCATTTTCCTTCTTATGGCTGATGCGTTGATACTGGGCTTCCGCCTGGTAGCGCATTAAAAGTAATATCATCGGAATCATTCATAACGGCTTTCCAGCGTTTGTAGGAAGTTAATCCTGTTCCTGCTGGAACCAAGCGACCCATGATAATATTTTCTTTCAAACCACGTAACTGATCAACTTTTGAATTAATCGCAGCATCTGTAAGTACTTTGGTTGTTTCTTGGAATGAAGCTGCAGAAATCCAGCTGTCAGTGCTCAATGAAACCTTTGTGATACCAAGAAGTAAAGGAACAGATGTTGCTAACAATCCACCTTCTTGTGCCACTCTATTGTTTTCGTCATCAAATGCATAACGCTCGACTTGTTCACCAGCTAGGAAACGAGTATCTCCTGGGTTAACAACTTGAACCTTACGCAACATTTGACGAACGATAACCTCGATGTGCTTATCATTGATGCTTACCCCTTGAAGGCGGTAAACTTCTTGAATTTCATTCACAAGATAAGACGACAAAGCTTTATCACCCAAAACAGCCAAGATATCATGAGGATTTGTTGGACCATCCATCAAAGCCTCTCCGGCCTTAACAAATTCACCCTCACGAACTGCGACGTGCTTACCTTTTGGAATCAAGTACTCACGTTGTTCACCAATTTCAGGAGTGACGATAACACGTTGTTTACCCTTCACATCTTTACCGACTGTAACGTATCCATCAACCTCTGAAATGATTGCGGCTTCTTTGGGTTTACGCGCTTCAAATAACTCAGCAACCCGAGGAAGACCCCCTGTGATATCTTTTGTTTTTGATGCTTCCCTATGGATCTTCGCAATGACATCACCAGAATGTACCTCTTGACCATCGCTGATCAAAAGCTGTGCTCCAACTGGAATCAAATAACGAGCTGGAATATCACGACCTGGAAGCATCAACTGTTTACCATTTGGATCAACAAGCAATACCGTCGGTTTGGTCTCAGATGATTTTGTTTCCATAATAACTTTGGTCGCGAATCCAGTCACTGAATCCACTTGCTCTGTCATTGAAACGCCTTCTTCGATATCTTGGAAGACAATCTTAGCTGAAAGTTCTGCAATGATTGGATTTGAATATGGATCCCACTCAGCAATCGCAGCACCTTTTGCAATACGGTCACCATCTTTAAAATGAAGAACAGAACCGTAAACAATTTTAAATCTTTCGCGCTCACGACCTGATTCATCAAGAACAATAGCTTCACCATTCCTGTTCATCACTGTCAATTTGCCTTGACGATTTGTTACGGCATGAATGTTTGTTAACTTCAATACTCCCTCAAATCGAGAAGTATGAACAGATTGTTCAACAGCACGAGACGCAGCTCCACCCAAGTGGAATGTCCTCATTGTCAACTGAGTTCCTGGCTCACCGATTGACTGAGCAGCGATGATTCCAACCGCTTCACCCATGCTTGCCGTGGCCCCACGAGCCAGATCACGTCCGTAACATTTTACGCAAACGCCTCTGCCTGCCTTACAAGTTAATGCGGAACGAATCGCTACTTTTTCAATACCGGCCTTATCAATTTTAGCCAAATCTGCTTCTGTGATTTCGACGCCTGCACCAATAACTACTTGTTGAGTCAATGGGTCTAAGACTTCAGTCAATGTCGTACGTCCCAATAATCTTTCACCAAGAGGTTGAATAATTTCTCCACCCTCCATTAAAGCAGTTACTTCAAGACCATCATCTGTTCCACAATCGTTTTCACTGACAATCACATCTTGAGCAACGTCAACCAAACGACGAGTTAAATAACCAGAGTTTGCAGTCTTAAGGGCTGTATCGGCCAAACCTTTACGAGCTCCATGGGTCGAGATAAAGTATTCCAAAACAGAAAGACCTTCACGGAAGTTCGCCGTGATTGGGTTTTCGATGATTTCGCCTGACGGTTTCGCCATCAATCCACGCATACCACCCAACTGTTTCAGCTGAGCCGCAGATCCCCGCGCTCCAGAGTCAGCCATGATGTAAATTGGATTGAAGCTTGGCCCCCAAGACTCTTTTCCATCGATGATGAATTTTTGCTTTTCGATCTGACCCATCATTTCTTTCGCAACACGGTCAGAAGTTTGAGCCCAAATATCCACCACTTTATTGTAGCGCTCCCCATCTGTGATCAAACCTTCATCGTACTGCTGCTGAATTTCAGAAACCTGAGATTCTGCTTCACCCAAAAGTTTTGATTTTGACTCTGGAATAACCATATCATCGATACAAATCGACATACCTGCTTGAGTAGAATACTTAAAACCTAACTCCATGATTTTATCAGCAAGAATGCACGTTGCTTTAGCACCAGCAACACGGAAAGTTTTGTCGATCAAAACTGCAAGTTGCTTCTTGTTCATGACGGTATTGACTTCATCAAAAGGAACTTCAGGAGGAACAATATCACTCAGAATTGCACGTCCAACAGAAGTTTCTCGAAGTTTTCCACCAATACGAACCTTACAAGCCGCTTGCAAACTTACAAGACCAGCCTCAAAAGCGTACTGAGCTTCACGAACATTTGAGAAAATCTTTCCTGTTCCTTTGGCTGCAGGGCGAATACGAGTCAACCAGTACATCCCCAAAACGATATCTTGAGAGGGATTAATGATTGGACGACCATTCGCTGGACTTAGAATATTATTTGTCGACATCATCAACACGCGTGCTTCAACTTGCGCTTCGACTGACAATGGAACGTGAACCGCCATTTGGTCACCATCAAAGTCGGCATTGAATGCCGTACAAACAAGAGGATGCAATTGAATTGCTTTACCTTCATGAAGTACTGGTTCGAAACCTTGGATACCAAGTCTATGCAGAGTAGGTGCACGATTAAGAAGTACTGGATGCTCTTTCACAACCTCTGAAAGAATATCCCAAACTTCAACAGTTTCTTGATCAACAAGTTTTTTAGCTTGCTTAATTGTTGTCGCAAAACCTTTTTCTTCCAACTTATTGTAAACAAATGGCTTGAATAGCTCTAACGCCATCTTCTTAGGAAGACCGCATTGATGAAGCTTAAGAGTAGGCCCTACAACGATAACGCTACGACCAGAATAGTCAACACGCTTACCAAGTAGATTTTGACGGAAACGACCTTGTTTACCTTTAAGCATATCGCTCAAAGAACGCAACGGACGCTTATTTGGACCTGTGAATGTTTTACCACGACGGCCATTATCAAGAAGAGCATCCACTGATTCTTGCAACATACGCTTTTCATTGCGAATGATAATATCTGGTGCATTTAACTCTTGAAGACGCTTCAAACGATTATTACGGTTGATGACGCGACGGTAAAGATCATTCAAGTCAGAAGTCGCAAAACGGCCACCATCCAAAGGTACCAATGGTCGCAAGTCTGGCGGAAGAACAGGAAGGGCTTCTAACATCATCCATTCAGGTTTATTGATGGAGTTTTTAAATGCCTCAACAACCTTTAAACGCTTAGAAAGTTTTTTGATTTGAGCATCAGATTTTGTATCTTTAAGCTCTAAGCGAAGTTTACGAGATAAATATTCGCAATCAATTTTTCTCAACAAATCGCGAACCGACTCTCCACCCATACCTGCTTTAAAGTTAGGACCATATTCATTCAGAGCAGCCTGGTAAGCTTCTTCAGTCAAAACTTGACCTTCTTGAAGAGGAGTCTCCATAGGGTCAATAACAACATACGCTTCACAGTAAAGGACCTTTTCAACTTCTTTCAATGAAAGATTCAGGAGGTTTCCAATACGGCTAGGTAGCGATCTCAAAAACCAAATATGAGCAACAGGAGTCGCCAATTCGATATGTCCCAAACGTTCACGACGAACTTTGGACTGAGTAACTTCAACGCCGCACTTTTCACAGACGACGCCACGATATTTCATTCGCTTATATTTACCGCACAAGCATTCGTAATCTTTGATGGGACCAAAAATTTTGGCGCAAAAAAGACCGTCACGCTCTGGTTTGAAAGTACGGTAGT